>JANMWF010000283.1:0-7442 GCA_031393845.1 Nitrosomonadales bacterium
TGTGAAAGCCGCCGACATTACCATACACGTTTCAGTACGTGACAAATTTAACCGTTTTATGGAATGCTCAACTATTTGCCTACTATATACTTGACAGAATAATACAACAAAAATTAAAAGCCGCCCAAAGGCGGCTTTTCCGAACACTCCAAATACGCTTAACGCTTGGAGAATTGCTTGCGGCGGCGCGCCTTGCGCAAGCCAACCTTTTTACGCTCAACTTCACGCGCATCGCGAGTAACCAGTCCAGCTTTGCTCAACACTGGCTTCAAGGTCGCATCAAAATCTATCAGAGCACGGGTAATGCCATGACGCACCGCCCCAGCTTGACCAGATTCACCACCCCCACATACATTTATCATAATGTCGAATTTGTTAAGCATGTCAGTCAGCTCAAGCGGTTGACGCACTATCATGCGGCCAGTTTCTCTCGAAAAAAATATATCAAGTGGCTTATCATTTACCACGATATCACCCTTGCCTGGCTTGATAAATACACGAGCTACTGCGCTCTTGCGGCGACCGGTGCCATAGTTATAAGTCACGTTCATAATTAAGCTTTCAATAGATCAATAGGTTTAGGTTGCTGCGCTGCATGTGGATGTTCAGCACCGCCATAAATCTTAAGCTTACGCAACATGGCATAGCCTAACGGTCCTTTTGGCAGCATACCTTTAACCGCTTTTTGCAGTACGCGGTCTGGATGACGTTCCTGCAACTTGATAAAATTGGTTGTATAAATTCCGCCAGGATAGCCAGTGTGACGGTGATAGACCTTATCATTCGCCTTATTACCAGTAACGCGCAGCTTTTCAGCATTGACCACGACGATAAAGTCGCCCGTATCCACGTGTGGTGTATATATCGCCTTATGTTTGCCGCGTAGACGGGCTGCAATTTGGCTAGCTAAACGACCTAAAATTTCGTCGGCAGCATCTACCAAATACCAGTCATGCTGGACTTCATGGGGCTTTGCTGAAAATGTTTTCATGGCACTTCCTAAAACAAAAATTAGTAAACTTCGAAGGGCGCGAATTCTATGCTAAAAGACCAACCCCTGTCAAACAAATTCAATCCCCTTCACTGGTTGGCGACCAAGTCAAGATCAAGCTGGTTGACATCATCATCTGTATTTACCTTGCCATTTTCACGCGCCGCTTCAATTTCATCGAGATACTCTGATGTGATATCTCCAGTGATGTAATCTCCATCAAAGCATGAAGCATCAAAGTACTGAATATCCTGATTCGTCTTGCGCACTGCCGCTTTGAGGTCTTCAAGATCCTGATAAACCAGCTTGTCTGCGCCGATCTCGCGGCAAATTTCTTCATCGCTGCGGCCGGTGGCAATCAACTCTTTGCGGCTCGGCATGTCTATGCCATACACATTGGGGAAACGCACCGGGGGGGCGGCGGAGGCGAAGTACACCTTGCGCGCTCCGGCATCACGCGCCATTTGAACAATTTCACGGCTAGTGGTGCCGCGCACGATGGAATCGTCTACCAACAGGACGTTTTTACCCTTGAATTCCACGCTAATTGCATTTAATTTCTGGCGCACCGATTTTTTCCTCATTGCCTGTCCCGGCATGATGAAGGTACGCCCAATATAACGGTTTTTCACGAAGCCTTCACGGAATGCGATACCCAAGCGAGTAGCCAATTGCAAGGCACTAGGACGGCTGGAGTCCGGAATGGGAATAACTACATCAATATCATGTTGCGGCCATTCACGGGTGATTTTGTCGGCCAGGTTTTCACCCATGTTCAAGCGAGTCTCATATACCGAAACCCCATTAATCACTGAATCCGGACGCGCCAGGTAAACATACTCAAAGATGCATGGGTTAAGTGTGGGATTTTCTGCACATTGCTGACTGTGAAAATTTCCATCAAAGTCAATAAATACGGCTTCACCTGGTGCAATATCGCGCAGAAATTTGAAACCTAGCGTATCCAGCGCTACGCTTTCCGAAGCGATCAAATATTCCGTGCCATTTTCAGTTTGATGGCTACCCAATACCAGCGGTCGAATACCATAAACATCGCGGAACGCCAGCAAGCCATAACCGGCAATCATCGCCACCACTGCGTAAGCACCACGGCAGCGCCGATGTACCCCGGATACGGCGTCAAAGATATTCTTAATATCAAGACGATAGCGCATCGTTGAATTGGCTTGCAACTCGTGTGCAAGCACATTGAGCAGCACTTCCGAATCGGAATTGGTGTTGACATGACGCCTATCTTCCAGAAACAATTCTTGCTGCAATTGCTCGGTATTGGTCAAGTTACCATTATGTCCAAGCACAATACCAAATGGCGAATTGACATAAAATGGCTGTGCTTCATTGTGATCGACAGCGGAACCCGCAGTAGGATATCGCACATGAGCTATGCCCGCATTGCCGCGCAGCGCTCGCATGTTACGCGTGCGGAACACGTCGCGTACCAAGCCATTACCCTTGTGCAGATGGAAGGTATTTCCTTCGATAGTGGCAATACCCGCAGCATCCTGCCCGCGATGCTGCAACACTAGCAAGCCATCATATAGAATTTGATTGGCCAATGTTTGCGCAACAACACCTAGAATGCCACACATATGTTAACCCCAATATTCATTTTTTCAATCCGAAATGCACACGGCGCGCCACGCTATCTGGCAACCAAACCAGGCTAGCTAGAGCCATGCTTTCCAACGGTTTACTCAGCATCGCCTCACGCCAAAATGGCTTCTTCGGCAAATCAGTCACCCCCGCCAGTAGCACCAGCATCAGCACTAATAATATGCCACGTAGCATGCCAAATAGACTGCCGAATAAGCCGTCTATCCAACCAAGACCGGTCGATTTGATTAATTTCGATAACAACCAAACCACAATACCGCTGACGATCAAGGTAGCCACGAAGAGCAAGACAAAAGCAACCGTGACCTTGATCGCATCCACCCCCAGCCCTGCCGGCATTAACGCTGCCAAATTAACTGCCTGCCAACGTGCCACCACGTAGGCCATCACCCAACCGAATAGTGACAGCACCTCATACACAAAACCGCGCCACCATCCCAGCAACACCGACCATATGGCGATCGCAATGACAGTATAATCAAACCATGTCATGCCTAATACGCTGGACTTACCGTCGATTTCAGTCCTTGCGCCTCCAGCTTTTTGTTCACACTGTCTGCGGCTTCACGCGTGTCATAAGGACCGGCGCGTACACGGATCTTGTCACCTACCTTCTCGGTGTAGACCTTGATATTTTGATTACTCAATTTTTTCTGCCATTGGTGCGCGGTGTCGGCGTTGGCAAATGCGCCGACCTGCACCACAAAACCGGAGTGTGGCGTAAGCTGTTTGTTCTCTATGTGCTTATCCCCAACAGGCTTGGCTTCAAACTTGACTGGAGCAAGCTTATTTGCAACCACTTGCGATGCCGCTACCACCTGATCTGTAACGACAGGTAGGCTAACCACTGCTGAAACAGGAACAGAAACGGGTGCTGACGGTATGCCCATCTTGGGCATAAACTCACTCACCTTATCCTTGTCTGGAATACGCAACTCAATATCCTGCCCCGCTAACTTGGGTTCGCTATCCAACACCATGGGCAGCAATACCACAATGACGATGACAAGCGCCACAGCGCCAATCAACCGGCGTCTTGCTCGACGTTTCAGACTGACTTCATCATCCATGAGTTGCTTTGCCATCATGACTCTCCGCGCAAATCAAGCGTCGCGCAGACTGCGCACGCATCACCTCTGCTACTGTATAGAACGAACCAAACGCTATAATTCTATCATTATCGACGGCCTCATTACAGGCATGCTGTAGCGCATCTGTCACCGTGACAAACGTCAGCACCGCGCTTTTCACTCCTTCAGCATATAACACGCTGGATAATTCCGTGGCCGTTGCGCCGCGCGGCGAGGCTGTGCCCGCCACTAGCCAGACATCAACCTGCCCCTTGAGCGCACGCGCAACACTGGCCATATCCTTATCCTTAAGCATGGCGAACACTGCGAAAGTCTTGTGGCAAGGCGGCAAGTCGGCCAAATTTTGCGCCAGCGAGCGCGCCGCCTGGGGATTGTGCGCCACATCCAAAATCAGCATCGGCCTGCCGGGCACAACCTGAAAACGACCTGGCAGCACTACCTCAACCAAACCACGTCGCACCGCCGCCATGCTCACCGGCAGTTTATTCTTAAGCGCATCCAGGGCGGCCAATGCGGCGCTGGCATTATGCAATTGAAATGCTCCACGCAAAGCAGGATAGGGCAAGGCGCTGCGAGTACCACTCACACCGTGATAATTCCACTGTTGCGCACCTGCCGTAAAACTGAATTGCTCACCCAGACACCACAGCTGCGCGCCAACATGCTGCGCCTGTGTGCGAATTGTAATAGGCACATCCATATCGCCAAATACCGCCACTTGCCCAACACGAAAAATTCCCGCCTTCTCAAACGCAATTTGTTCACGCGTATCACCAAGATACTCCATATGATCCAAGTCTATGCCGGTAACCACCGCACAATCATGGTCGAACACATTAACCGCATCCAGCCGTCCACCCAGACCTACTTCCAGTATCGCCACCTCTACCGCTTGATCGATAAAACATTGCATCGCAGCCAGCGTGCCGAACTCGAAATAGGTTAACGAAATTTCTGATAATTCCTCATTGCCCTGCAAACTGACATCCATGTTTTGCAAAGGTGGAACAGCACGCGCCTGCTCTACCCGCTCGAATGCCGCACACAGCATTACATCACTGGCCTGCCGCTGGCTGATGCGGACGCGCTCGTTGTAATCCAGCAAATGCGGCGAGGTGTAGCAGCCAACACGATAACCCGCCGCGTGCAATATGCTTTCAAGCATTGCACACACTGAGCCCTTGCCGTTGGTACCGCCGACAACAATGACAGGAAAAGTTGGGTTGAGTCCCAGCCGCTCTTTAACTTTTGCTACGCGCTCAAGACCGAGCTCAATGGCTTTGGGATGCCTGGTCTCAAGATAGACGAGCCAGTCGCTCAATGCGCTATGCTTACCTAGCATAGCAACCTAACTTTTTATTTTTTACGGATTTGTATGGGAAATTTCTCATGCCGATAGCATACATGTGAGCAATTTTAGCCGCAGATATTCGTCATCAAACAACACAGAATATCTACTCTATCGGCCAAGCTTAAATTCCGGCTCAACTTCATGGTGTTGCTTTGGCAAGCCAACAACTGTACAGACAGCATTCCATTCATCACGATGAACAACTTACCACGACGTGACGCGCCCAATCCGGTGCCGGCGCAGCATAATCTTCCATCTCTGGCTGCTCATCGAAGGGTCGGCTAAGCAATACCAGCAAGCGATCTACTTCCGAAAAGTTGCGTTCCCGCTCAGCCATGGCAATCGCACTTTGCGCCATGGAATTGCGCAGAATATATTTTGGGTTGGCCTTGTCCATACGTGCCTTTCGTTCCTCGTCCGTTCCCGGCTCGCTTTGCAAGCGCGTACGATAAACTTCGACCCATGCGTCGAATGCCGGTCGATCGACAAATTGATCGCGCAACTCGCTGTTTTTCTCATCCGGTGCGAATTTGAATAGACCTAAACTGCGAAACAGATTGGTGTAATCCAACTGGCTTGCGCGCATCATTTCCAGCAGTGGCGTGATAAGAGAAATATCTTCTTTGCTGACGTTGGTTAGTCCCAGCTTCTTGCCCATCAATTCAGTATAGTGTTCGAAGAATGTCGGCTCGTAATTCTCCAGGGCCTCTTGCGCCTCCTCCACCGCGATAATAGGCGTTAAAGCCTGCGCCAGACAAGACAGATTCCACAGGCCGATTTGCGGCTGCTGATCAAAGGCGTAGCGCCCGCCATGGTCGGAGTGATTGCAAATAAAACCCGGATCGTAGTTTTCCATGAAACCGAACGGACCATAATCGAAAGTCAATCCGAGGATCGACATGTTGTCCGTATTCATCACGCCATGTGCGAAACCGACAGCCTGCCATTTAGCCATCAGATTTGCGGTGCGCGTAATTACCTCATTCAAAAACCGCAAGTACTTGTCCGGCGCATCGCTGATATCAGGAAAATGCTTGGCGATAACATAATCAGCGAGCAAGGCGATCGGTTCATGTTGATCCCTATAGGCGAACACCTCAAACGAACCGAAACGCACATGCGACGGCGATAAACGAGTCACCACGGCGGCGCTTTCGATAGTCTCACGGTACACCTCTGCATCGCTGCCCACAATGCACAAAGCACGAGATGTAGGAATACCCAAGCCATGCATCGCTTCTGAACACAAGTATTCACGAATGCTGGATCGCAGCACGGCACGCCCATCGCCATTGCGCGAAAACGGTGTGATACCTGCCCCTTTCAATTGAATATCCCAATACTCACCAGCGCTGTTTTGTATTTCACCAAGCAAAATTGCGCGTCCATCTCCCAGTTGCGGCACGAAATAACCAAACTGGTGCCCGGCGTAGAGCATCGATAACGGTTCACTGCCAGGCAGCAAACGGTTACCAATAAAATACTCGGTGAAATCCGCGCGCTCAACTTCGGTTACATCCAGATTAATTAATTCGGCGGCACTCGCATTAAAACTAACCAAATAGGAATGGGGTAAAGGCGTAGGATTCAGACGGCTATGAAAAATGTCTGGCAGCCGAGAAAAAGTATTATCAAAATTCAGTTGGTCCAGTTTTTTCATTGCGATATTTTATATTTAGTCGATCAATCCGGTTTCCCGAAATCCATCAGCGCCGCCGTGATGCGCGCTTGCGCCATTCCCATACCACAATCGCATACCACAGCATGCGCACACTAAAATAACCCACAATAGCAAAAATTAACGCCAAAAGCGGCAAGCCGACAGCGAGGGGTTTACCCAATGACACAATCCAATCCACCATGACGGCAGGCCAGTTAACCCAAGTCATTTCCGGCAGGGAAAGGTTAACGGGCGACTGGCCGCTATTATGCCCGGTAACAAATACACCAAGCTCATATGCCAGCGCATAGAGCGGCACGATGGTAAATGGGTTGGTGTACAGCGTGGTGGCCACAGCTACCGGCAAATTAACGCGGAACAGCACTGCCAGCAACGTTGCGCTTATCATTTGCAGCGGGCCAGGAATCAGTCCGGCGAAGAGACCTACGGCTACGCCGACCGACACTGAATGGCGGTTAAGATGCCACAGATTGGGATGGTGTAGCCAGCCGCCAAACCAACGCGCCCAACGGCTTTGTTTGAATGATTCATGGCTCGGCAGGAATTTCCGGAAATATTTTTTCGGCACGGGCATTCGTTAATAAGGCAAAATCAGGATAGTAGATTACCTGATTTTATTGAATATGCCAGCCCTCTTTAGGAAGTTTGCACGCGTGAGCCAGAAAATACCTGACCCAACTGATATCCGCGGCC
>JANMWF010000292.1:0-12975 GCA_031393845.1 Nitrosomonadales bacterium
GAGCAGGAAAACCGTCGGCTTCGTATGGATGTTGATATTTTAAAAAAAGCGTCAGCCTTCTTTGCCCGGGAACTGAAATGAGCTACCCGCTTATTTGCCTGTTGCAACTGAAGGCGATCCCTGTTCAGCAGAGTTGCCGCGCCTTGGAAGTGAGCCGTTCCGGTTTTTATGAGGCCAGGAGCCGTCTCGCCAAACCAATAATTTGTAAAACAAGCACGCATCTGCGAGCTGCTTTCATGGCCAGCCACCAAAGCTATGGCAGCCGCCGTCTGGTCACCGCATTGGAAGCGCAGGATATACACGTTGGCCGCTATCGGGTGCGTCGCCTGATGCGCCAGGCAGGCTTGAAGCCGGTATGGAAACGTACATTCATCCATACAACCAACAGCAAGCACCATCTGCCCATTGCCGCCAACATTCTGGATCGGCGATTCAATCCTGTCGCACCTGATATTGCCTGGGTAACCGATATTACCACTATCCGCACCGGGTCAGGCTGGCTGTATTTAGCGATCGTGCTGGACTTATTCTCGCGCAAGGTGGTTGGATGGGCGATGGCGCCGAGCATGCCGGCTGAATTGGTCTGCGCCGCACTGCGCATGGCCATACAGCAACGACAACCCGAGCCGGGATTGATCGTCCACTCCGACCGGGGCAGCCAATACGCAAGCCATGAATATCAAGCATTGCTCAATCAACACGGCATTATTTGCAGTATGAGCCGTAAAGGCAACTGTTGGGACAATGCGGTGGCAGAACGCTTCTTTCTGAATCTTAAAATGGAACGCGTTTGGCAACGCGAATATGCCAATCAAACAGAAGCCAAAACAGATATCACCGCATACATCGTGGGATTCTATAACTGTGATCGCATACACTCAGCATTGGGCAATCTGTCGCCCTCCGTCTTTGAGCGGAACAGGGCAGTAAAAAAACCTATCGTTGTGTCCGAAATTATTTGACCACTACAGACCTCGAAAAGTACTCGGATTTAGAACCCCGCATGAGGTATTCTTCGGGGTGGAATTACGCTACACCAAGCAACCACTGGCTGTTGCACTTCGAGCTTGAATCCGCGTATTATATTAATAGTCATAAAATCAAAAACATTAAAGTTATTTAATAGCGACCAAATGATTATTGAAGATACTCCAATAGTGCGCATTCATAGTTTCTCGCCAATCGAAAGTAACAATTCAAGCATTCTTCTCCTCGGCACGATGCCAGGCAAGCCCTCCTTACAAGCACAGCAATGTTACGAACATCCACGAAATGCATTCTGGAAGATCAATGGCGAAATTCTTGGCGTCGCCACCGTATGTTCCTATGAAGCCAAAACATCAGCAATTGTCACGGCAAGAGTTGCACTCTGGGACGTTTTGAAGTCATGCACGTGGGGGGCAGTCTCGATTCTGATATAGACAATGACTCGATCATATTTAACGATTTTGCAAGCTTTTTCAACAATCATTCGCACATTCATAGGATGTGTTTTAATGGAGCCAAGGCAGAGAATCTATACATGAGACATATTCAACCATCTGTTCGGAACTCATCAAATATCAAGTACATTTGCCTACCTTCAACGAGCCCAGCAAATGCCGCAACTTGCTATGACGAGAAATTGAGGGCATGGAAGGCAATAGCATGTTGATGCTTAACCTTCCATTCATAAGCTCGATACTCCAAGGATTCTTCGTCTAGTATGAAAGATAGTTTTCTTAAATATGGTGCTGACTCAGCACACCGTACGTAAGAATTCCTTCCAAATCTTAACCTATTAAAGGATCACCTCTATATGATATAAATCCCTCTCATGAAAACCTAATCTTTAATCAATGATCCACCGATTGAAACACAAGATTCGTCTTAAGCTACTCGATAGCCTACTAATTAACAATAAAATAAAGGAATATTTATGACTATCAAAAAGCTTCTTAAACCACAAATTTTTGCACTGCTATTTACTGCAATTATTTCTCCCCTAAGTGCAATTGCTGACACTAATTCAAAACGGGCAACGGTAGAATTTGCCTTGGGTACGAACGAAGTTACAGGTATAAAAGCGAATTGTGCTCCTTCTTATTACGGTGGCAATATTACTGGGATAGGGACTGGCTCGATTGCTTCGCATGGAGAAAGCGAAAGTTTAGGTGTACTTTCTCTGACAGCTGATGATTGCATTACTCCGTTGGATCTTACTCATTTTGCGGCAGAAGGAAATTTGACGCTTTCTGCTGGTACTGGCAACAATATCATGGCCCATTATTCTGTTTCCTTTGTCCCGACCGATAGTCCACCAATCTATAAGTATGAGAATTTTACTTTCCAAATTACCGGAGGAACGGGTCGATTTAAGGGGGTAAACGGATCGGGCACCGCGGACGGAACGTCTAATATCGTTACGGGACTGGGGTTCGTTGAAGGTATTATACACATTTCCAATTGAGCGTAAATTTTCAAATAGGCTTTGCGTAAGCCGATTTGCATCTATTTTCCCGTGGCCGTCCATTTCTGTCGAACACGCAGTTTGAACTTGGCGGCCCACTACAGCGGAGCTTACCCCCTTAAACCGATTCAATTATTTACGTAGTCGTCCATTAAGTACCTATTTTGACTACACAAAATCCAGATAGCTTCTCCGCTATTTGTTATTTACTTATCAATGGAATAAAAACCATATTGTCCTCACGCGGCACGAGCAAAGCGGCACGCATGCCCACTTCTGCCATCACAGTACGGAACTGCTTAATGCTGGAGATGCGTTGGCTATTGATTGCTATAATAATATCTCCCGGCTGAATGCCTGATTCTGCCGCAATACCATCAACTGCATCAACCACTACATAGTCGTCTGTGCGTAGCATCTGCTGCTCAACAGGATTCAGCTCATGCATAGTCAAGCCAACTCTGTCCGGTGCTATCCCCTAATCAGCGCACCGCCAGTATTTGTCAGGCCAAATGACCTGGCATATTCAGAGCTTACGTCCTGAATGGTTACGCCAAGCCAACCACGTTTGACCGAGCCATGCTTCAATAGCTCACTCTTTACCTTTATTGCGAGGTCGATCGGGATCGCAAAAGACAAACCCATATAGCCTCCGCTACGGCTATATATCTGTGAATTGATACCGATGACCTCACCATTCAAATTAAACAATGGCCCCCAGAATTTCCTGGGTTGATTGGAACATCAGTCTGAATAAATGGAGTGGCATTCTCGCCGGGCAGGCTCCGTCCCATGATACTTACGATACCCTGAGAAACAGAGTTGGTGAAGCCGAATGGCGATCCAATCGCAACGACCCATTCGCCAACCTCAAGCTTTGAGGTATCACCGATACTAACAACAGGAAGATCTTTATGGCACCTCTAAAAATCCAATTTTCGTCACAATACGGCGTTACTCGAAAAAAATTATCGCTTACATATCAACTATATGCCGCGCTCAAATTTTTTATTCGTGCCTTGTCTTGCCTAGAAACTTGAATTTTTAGAGGCGCCCTATAGCTGAGATTTTCAATAGTGTAATATCGCTGCGCTTGTCCGCACCAATTACCTCTGCCTTGAACTCTCGTTTGTCAGTCAGTCATACCGTCACCTCATTCGCATTCTCGACGACATGAGCATAGGTAAGAATATAGCCGTCCTGGCTAACGATAAAACCGGAACTAAGCGACTGACTACGAAATTCATGCGGAAGCATCTCGCCAGGCGCAAACCGGCGAAAGAACTCATAGAATGGATCATCTTGCTTGGTACCAGGAAATGCCGGAAATGGAATATGCTCCCTGCGAATCTTCTGTGTAGTGCTGATATTGACAACCACAGGTCCTTCCTTCTTGACCAGAGCCGTGAAATTCTGGAGCGCAACAACCCCCGAAGCAGCACCTACAGCGCCACTGGTAGTCACCGGAGGTGGTGCCTGTTGTTGTTTCTTTCCGCAGCTATCTAATGCAAACAAGATAATCAATAAAACTGCTGTGAGTACAGGTTTCATCATATTTACCCGTTAATTCGTCCAACTCACGCGTAACAGATTTTCCTCTTTATTATAGTGAAACTTCAGTTCTCCTTGATAGGCATGATGCAAAGCTTCGCCCATACCACGAGCAAGATGTGTGTCAGTTGTGGTTACCAGTACACCGCCATCTTTTTTATCTTCCACTGCCATGATGCGTTTAAGCGGATGCTCTGCTCGTTCACGTTTTTCCATGTTACGCACGAGATTCATAATTTCTTCGCTATGAGTGGCAAAATACTTACCCTGCAGAGTAAGGAAGCCTGCAGGATAGTGGTCACGTATACGATGGCAGGCCGGACAGGTTTTCCGGTGCGCCTCTGCCGGAGCTTGGCGCCACTGCCAACGTCCTTCATGAAATACCGCGTTACATTGTGGGCAGACAGTCGGCTCTTGCAGCTTTCCCTTTAATTTGTAGGCATCATGCACATGTTCTTGCAACATGTGTTCACTTCGTTCTGAATTAAAACCGGCAGGAATGGTTGCATTGCTCATGATAATCTCTCCTATGGTTGATTACCCCAATTCCATTTCATATCTACCAAAACATACAAACAACTGGCAATCGTTTCCAGATGACCAACACTTCTTGGCACGAATACAATCGTATTAATGTGACTTGCTTAATAGTCTACACAATTATATGAATATATTATAAATTAATTGATATAAGCGAGTTCGAATATTTTATATTTGTATAAATCAGCATGTGAAGCATGCTTATTAAGCCACTGGATAATATGTGTGTGAATTTGGTATGGAAGAACATATTAGTGTGTCATCCAAGATAAGTGAATAAGCAAATTTCTTATTTTTACCTAAAGGTAATATCTTGAAACACGATATTTTGCCAAACATTAAAAAATTATTATCTTTAACTATATCAACATGATACTGACAATTTAATGGAGGATACTGTCGGATGGAAATCGTTACAATTGAATGATGTCACAAAGAATAGCCAAGCGAACAAGCTGGGCAGTGTTTTGTAATTTGAGTTTTCTCATGATGCTAGCGTGATGAACACCAACAGTTTTAGGGCTAATGGAAAGATTTTCGGCAATTTCAAGTATCGAATTGCCTTCTGCCATCAATTTGAATAACTGGAATTCACGTTTGGAAAGCGCGTTTATTGGATCCAGGGCCGCGTGAAACAACTGCCTGTCAATAACCATGTCCGAAATATGCTCCGGGTCTATATATGTTTTTCCCAGCTTTACTTGGCGCACAGCGTGCGCCATTTGTTTGAGACCGCTTTGCTTGGTTAGATAACCCGTTGCACCCATCTCCAGAACGCGCTGCACCATAGTTTCATTACCGTGCATACTGAATACCAGAATGTGCGCAACCGGGTCATGAGCCCTGATACGACGAATTGTTTCCAAGCCACCGCTACCCGGCATATTAAGATCAAGTACCACTACATCAGGTTTAAACGCCCGGTAAAGAATATAGCCCGCTTCTCCATCATCGGCTTCCGCGACTACCCGAATGTCAGATGTACTTTCAAGCAAGCGACGAAAACCGTCGCGCACCACGGGGTGATCGTCTATCAGCAGCACAGTAATCGGCTGAACGGCCGTGCTTAGGCTCATTGTTTTCGTCTTTCTAACTGATGTTTAAGCGGTAATCGAACGTCGATGCGTACACCATGGCCCGGAGTACTGAATGAGGACAACTCTCCCCCCGCTGCAATTGCCCGCTCACGAATACCCAGCAATCCGAATCCATTGAATGCCTGGTTTGGGTCGAACCCTTTGCCGTCATCCGTCACCCTTAGGAACACAGCCTCGGCATCGGGTGTCACTCCCGGTTCTCGACGCAAGCATACAGAAACATGTTTGGCCAGAGCGTGGCTGCAAATATTGGTGAGTGCCTCCTGAATAATGCGGTATACCGTAATATTAATATTCTCAATCAAACCGTTTAATTCACCTTCAAGAACAAGCTCGAAGATTATGTCTGGATTATGTAAACACCATTTATTCGTCAGTTCACGCAGGCTATCCGCCAGTCCAAGTTCATCCAACAGCGCCGGGCGCAAGTGGCGCAACATGCCATGGATCACTTCATGCATTTCCTTGGCGCTTTCGCTAATGGCTTGCCCGCTTGCTCGGGCTGTAGACTCTCGGTCGGACACACATAAAATCGTCTGAGCTTCTGCATGAATAGCGGTAAGCCATTGACCTAATTCATCATGCAATTCACGAGCCAGATGGCAACGTTCAGTTTCCTGAATGCGGTACAGATTTTGCGTAAGCGTACGGTTTTGCAGCAACAATTCCAGATTGATATCTGCGGCTCTTTTAAGCGAACTAACGTCAATGCCGACGCCTAATAGTCCAGCGACTTTACCTTCCGGATTATTAAAAGGGGCGAGCAAAGTAGACAAATAAACCGCATTGCCGCCTGCATCCGTAAGTCTGCTTTCTACACCCGCTTTGATTTCGCCCGATTCCAGCACTTCACGGTTTATGCGCTGAAAGTCCTCGGCTAGTTCGCGCGGCAGTAGCTCAAAATCGGTTTTACCGAGCACATTTTCTACCGGATGGCCGAGAAGATCAGCAAACATCTGGCTTACGGTCACATAACGCAAATTCAGATCTTTGTAGAATACGATGGCCGGTATCGCATTCAGCAAGGCATCCTGCTCAGTTCGCTTTTGTCGTAAGGCCAATGCAATGCGTTTCTGTTCAGTAATATTGGTCATCACCGTGCGGCAGACATTTATCCCATTTCCCATAGCTGCACTTTCCAGGCGGATGTAATCCAGCTCATCCGTACGGGTCAAGATTCTTAATTCGGTAACAATATTGCCGGAGGAATTGAAAGTTTGCTGTAGGTGTTGCAAGAATGCGTGACAATCACCTTTGAAAATACGAGTTATAAAAGACGTGTCCACAATGTCTTCACGCGCTTCGCTCAACATTGCGGCTCCAATTAGATTGATTTCCTGAACGTATCCGGCCTCATCAAGAGTTAGATAACCTACAGGGGCAAAATCATAAAGGTTGGCATACCGATCGCGTGTTTCTTCCAGCATCCGTTGTGCTTCCCTTAGTTCACGGTTTTGCTTTTCCAGCTCAATGTGACGCAATTGCAACTCATGCAACAGATGGATTTTGTCATCTTCCATCTCTCTGTCTGAGGCTCTCCTATGCGCTTCTCTTAATTCGCGATTCTGTGCTTCCAACTCAAGCTGGCGCACCTGCAACTCGTGCAATAATTGTATTCTTCCATCTTCCAGCCCCTTATCTGACGCTCTTTTGTTCCGTAAAATAACCCCATTGAATTGATTTCCATTGCTATTGTTTCCAGGGTCATCAAACCTTCGATTTCGATTTGTTTGCATCTGGGTCATCACATCCCCCCATATCAAAAATATATCGTTAATTTTAGAATTAGAGCGCTAATTAAGTGCTCAAAGGAACAATTTACTACCAACCAGTTCAACTATATTGCCTCTCCCCTCTTTCCACAAGCAGGGAATGCATCCTGTCTCTGCTAAACTTATCTTACCTAATCCAAGCACCACTAAGCTGCATGATACAAATAAGCCAACGTTCTTACCCAACTGATACGGCACAACAGCTTATCGACACTGGCATCGTACCGCTTTTAGCACGTATTTACGCGGCGCGCGGCATTTGTAATGTGACGCAGTTGGATACCGGCCTGCAATATCTGCTGCCTTTCACGAAACTAAAAAACGCACAAAAAATGGCATGCTTATTGGCTGATGCCATCGCCGCACAATGCAAGCTGCTGATCGTGGCAGATTATGATGCCGACGGCGCGACCGCCTGTGCTGTTGGGCTGCGCGGCTTGCGCATGTTAGGTGCACAAGTGGATTTCATCGTGCCTAACCGATTCGAATATGGTTATGGTTTAACGCCGGAGATCGTGCGCCTGGCGGCGCAATCCGCACCCGACATATTGATCACCGTGGATAACGGCATCGCTAGCGTGGAAGGTGTAGCCGAGGCCAACCGATTGGGCATGCAGGTGTTGATCACCGACCACCATCTGCCTGGCGATGCTTTGCCGGACGCACTTTGCATTGTCAATCCAAACCAACCGGGCTGCGATTTTCCCAGCAAAAATCTGGCGGGGGTTGGCGTCATGTTTTATGTGCTACTCGCATTACGCGCCGAACTACGGGCTCGCGGCGCATATACAGAACAAGCGGAACCCAATCTAGGCAAACTACTCGATCTGGTTGCCTTGGGAACAGTTGCAGATGTTGTAAAGCTGGATGAAAACAATCGTATTCTGGTACAACAAGGACTACAGCGCATTCGCTCCATGCGCGCTTGTTGCGGCATCAATGCATTGTTGCAGGTAGCCAGTAAAAATTATGCACAGGTTTCCAGTTATGAATTGGGCTTTGTCGTGGGGCCACGGTTGAATGCAGCTGGACGGCTGGAAGATATGAGCTTGGGTATCGCATGTTTGATTAGCGATGACGTCACTGAAGCCGCCAAAATCGCGGCGCAACTTGATACACTAAACCATACACGGCGCGACATAGAAGCTGACATGCAGCAAGCGGCGCTGGCCACGCTGGAACACATCACTCCAACTGACAGCTACAGCCTCGCGCTGTTTGACGAAACTTGGCATCAAGGTGTTATCGGCATTCTCGCTTCGCGTCTGAAAGACCGCTACCATCGTCCCGTCATCGCTTTCGCACGATCACTCAATGGTGAAATAAAAGGCTCTGGACGCAGCATCCACGCCCTGCATCTGCGCGATGCACTTGATCTCGTTTCCAAACGCCATCCGCATTTGCTACAAAAATTCGGCGGTCATGCCATGGCCGCAGGTCTTAGCCTGCGCGAGGAGCATTTCGATGAATTCAAGATCGCCTTTGAAGCCGTAGCACAAAGCCTGCTCTCCCCAGCCGATCTGACCAAGATTATTGAAACAGATGGTCTACTCGCACCCTCCGAATTCACATTAAGCATTGCGCGCAGCCTGGAACAGCAGGTTTGGGGACAAGGCTTCCCACAGCCATTCTTT
This sequence comes from Nitrosomonadales bacterium, assembly GCA_031393845.1. Taxonomy (GTDB): domain Bacteria; phylum Pseudomonadota; class Gammaproteobacteria; order Burkholderiales; family Gallionellaceae; genus Nitrotoga. The sequence goes on from JANMWF010000292.1 coordinate 9,044, forward strand.
GAAGGCGAGTTCACCGTTAAAAGCCAGCGCGTGGTGGGCGAAAAACATCTCAAACTAAAACTCACCACGGCAAGTGCAGCATACGATGCCATTCATTTTTTTTGTGTCGATCCCATGCCAGCCTGCATTCGAGCTGTTTTCAATCTGGCTGTCAATGAATACAACGGCAGCAGCAGCTTGCAGCTCGTCATCCGGCACTGGCAAAATACAGATATATAAAGCCGTAAGAGATCGTTTGTTTAAAATTTGAAATTGGTAGCGCACGCTTCGTTTAACTTATATTAAGGCGTCCAAGCGGTGAATCATCTAATTTGGCACAGTAACGGTATTGAAGTCCTCCTACAGTTCCTCGCGAGCCTCGCCATCGGCCTGCTGATCGGCCTGGAACGAGAGCGCAGACCTTCGTCCAAAGCCGGACTGAGAACCTTCGCACTGGTTGCACTCATGGGCACTCTCACCGCCATGCTCTCCAGTAAAATTGGCTCTCCCTGGCTGCTGATTACAGGCTTCTGTATCGTGGGCGTTATGATCATTGCTGCCTATTTCACCAGCCCCACCGAAGACAATGATCCAGGCACCACCACGGTTGCCGCTTTGCTGCTGTGTTATGCACTCGGTGCACTAATCTGGTATGAAGAAACAATTTTGGCCGTCATGCTCGCCATAGTCACCACTACCCTGCTCTACTTTAAACCTGAACTACGCGGCATCACAAAACGGTTGACGCGCCGCGACCTGGTTTCAATCCTGCAATTTTTGGTGCTAACCTTCGTCATCCTGCCAGTTCTGCCAAACCAGAATTACGGCCCTTATGAGGCATTTAATCCGCATCAGATCTGGATGATGGTCGTGCTGATTTCCGGGCTAAGTCTAGCTGGTTATGTTGCTCTGCATTGGACGGCTCAACGCTATGGCGCACCATTGCTAGGCTTGCTCGGCGGACTGGTATCCAGCACAGCAACCACATTGGTTTACGCGCGCCACGCAAAAACCAGTGAAATCATGGCGCGCCTGTCTGCTGTGGTTATCCTGCTTGCCAGTCAAGTTGTACTGCTGCGCTTGACCGTGGTAAGTGCAATAGTGTCGCCTGGCTTGCTCGTTAAGCTATTACCGGTGATGGCGCTCGGCCTTTTGTTTGGGCTGGTCGTTACCCTTCTCGACTGGCGCAAATTGCATACCACTTCAGATCTACCCATGCCCAAAACGTCCAACCCGACCGAAATCCCTATCGCTTTGAGCTTCGGCCTACTCTACGCGGTAGTACTGTTTTTCTCTGCTTGGCTATCGGATATTGCCGGCAGTGGCGGCCTGTATGTGGTCGCCTTGATCTCCGGACTTACCGACGTGGATGCCATCACACTCTCCAGCCTGCATTTATTCGATTTGGATAAACTGAACGATAATCAGGCAGTAACAGCCATCGCCATCGCTTTCCTGTCCAATATGATATTCAAATTTGGGATGGTGATATTTATCGGCGATATAACCTTGGCAAAACATGTCGCAGCAGGGTTTTTGGCAATGGGAGCCGGTGTTGCGCTTGGCCTGTTTATGTTATAGCTGCCTCCTTAAACTCCCAGCTGGGCTTTCAGCTATAATCGCCCCCTTTTCCGCACTCGACAATATCATGGAAGCCGAACAACTCAACGCCCTCACCCACCAGTTACAAGACCTCCGGGTTCGCATCGCTGAATTACGGAGGTATCTTTGACTTCGATGGCAAACAAGAGCGACTGGCCGAAGTCGTAATTCTCGCCGAAGACCCAGCCATCTGGCAGGACAACAAGCGCTCTCAAGAACTGGGGCGTGAGCGCAAGATGCTTGAAGGCATCGTTCTCACCTTGAATCAACTCAATCAAGATCTCGATGATACAGCCGAGCTATTTGAAATGGCGTTGGCGGAAAATGACGATGCCAGCCTCGACAGCATCGTGCTGGATGTGCAAAAAATGGAAAAGACAGTAGCGGACATGGAATTCCGCCGCATGTTTTCCAAGCCCATGGATTCCAACAACTGCTTCCTCGACATCCAGGCAGGCTCTGGTGGTACCGAGGCACAAGACTGGGCTTCAATGTTGCTGCGCATGTACCTGCGCTATTGCGAAAAAAAGGGCTTTCAGGTGGAAGTGCTGGAGCAATCCGATGGCGAAGTTGCCGGTGTCAAAGGTGCCGTACTCAAGGTGACTGGCGACTATGCTCATGGCCATTTACGCACCGAGACTGGCGTACACCGACTGGTTCGCAAGTCCCCATTCGACTCCGGCAATCGCCGCCACACCTCTTTTTCAAGCGTTTTTGTCTATCCTGAGGTGGATGAATCCATCGAAATCGAAATCAATCCGGCAGACCTGCGCGTAGATACCTATCGCGCAAGCGGCGCGGGCGGACAACATATCAACAAGACCGATTCAGCGGTGCGCATCACCCACGCACCCACCGGCATTGTGGTGCAATGCCAGAGCGATCGCTCACAACACCGTAACCGCGCCGAAGCGATGGCAATGTTGAAGTCGCGCATGTACGAAGCCGAACTGCGCAAACGCAATGCCGAAAAAAAGGAAATGGAAGATGGCAAAACCGACATCGGCTGGGGACATCAAATCCGCTCTTACGTTCTGGATCAATCGCGCATAAAAGATCTGCGCACCAATGTGGAAATCGGCAACACCCAGGGTGTACTGGATGGCGACCTGGATGAATTTATTAGTGCCAGTTTGAAGCAAGGGGTGTAATCAATATTTTCCAAACAATGGATACGATAAGTTTATTTTTCCTGCTGTTGATAGCTGCGCTGGGGTGGTTCTGGTTCGACAGCCTGCGCGCTCTTGAGGTCGCCCGAAAAATGGGAAAACATATCTGCAACAATGAGAATTTGCAATTTCTCGACGACACGGTTGCCAACATCGGACTGGCTCTGGCTCGCGACAAGACTGGGCGAAGAGTATTGCGACGCACCTATCGTTTCTTATTCAGTGAAACCGGCAACACCCGGCTTGAAGGCCGACTGGTCTTGCTTGGCGACAAAGTCGAATCAGTTACGATGGAGCCCTATCAAATAATGTCCTGAACAGATAGCCTTCAAGTGGAGCCATAACCTTTTCAGCTACTGGCAAACTCGCAAGCTGTACGATTAAACAAACGTACCTCAACACTTAGAAGTGCAGCTGTTAAATTGCGCGTAATGCGGCATTTGTGACACAATCCCGCGCCTGTGAAATCACTCCTGAATTCTTGATCATAATTTACCCGAACATCATGACTACCGAACCAACCAACCCTCAGCAAGACGAAAATCAAATCATCACCGAGCGCCGCGCCAAGCTCACCTCACTTCGCAATGAGGGCGTAGCTTTCCCGAATGATTTTGAGCGCAAAAATCTGGCCGGTGATCTACATACTGCTTACGGCGCAATGAGCCACGACGAACTGGAAGCCGCGCATGTTAGCGTGGCTGTAGCCGGGCGCATGATGTTGAAGCGCGTGATGGGCAAAGCCAGCTTTGCTACCGTACATGACATGAGCGGACGCATCCAGCTATTCGTTAACAATAACGATGCCGGTGAAACAGCGCATGATGCATTCAAGCACTATGATTTGGGCGACATTCTTGGAGCAACAGGCGTGCTGTTTAAAACCAAGACCGGTGAACTTTCTGTGCGTGTGACCGGACTGCGTCTGCTGACTAAAGCACTACGCCCGCTACCGGAAAAGTTTCACGGACTGAGCGATCAGGAACAAAAATACCGCCAGCGGCATATAGATCTCATCACCAATGAGGACACGCGCAATACATTTATCATTCGCTCCAAGGTAATCCAGGCCATACGGGAATTTTTCCTACGGCACAATTACCTCGAAGTCGAGACACCGATGATGCATTCCATTCCGGGCGGTGCATCGGCCAAACCCTTTACCACGCATCACAATGCATT
>JANMWF010000069.1:0-5960 GCA_031393845.1 Nitrosomonadales bacterium
CCGCGGATGCCATCCAGACTGTACGCGACTGGGCGGCTGTCTTCGTCCGCTATGGTACTTTCTTTGAAGCGCACCCGCTGGAACTGGGACGTAGCGACGGCAAGTTTATTGAAGTGGTCAAGGGTTTGAGCGCAGGCGAGCGGTACGCCGCAAAGAACAGTTTCCTGATCAAGGCCGACTTGGGCAAAGCCGGCGCAAGCCATGAGCACTAGGAGACCCTTATGTTCGAAAAAATAATACGTTTTGCTATTGATCAGCGCTGGCTGGTGCTGGTGATGACACTCGGAATGGCAGCATTGGGTATCTTTAGTTATCAGAATTTGCCCATCGATGCCGTTCCCGATATTACTAATGTGCAAGTTCAAGTGAATACTGCAGCACCTGGGTATTCGCCGCTGGAATCCGAGCAGCGCATCACGTTTCCGATCGAAATCGTTATGGCTGGCCTACCCAATTTGCAGCAGACCCGATCGCTTTCGCGCTATGGGTTGTCGCAAGTCACCGTAATTTTCAAGGACGGTACCGACATCTACTTCGCGCGCCAGCTCGTCAACGAGCGCATCCAGCAGGCCAAGGGCAAGTTACCGGCGGGTATCGAACCCAGCATGGGTCCCATCTCCACCGGCCTCGGGGAAATTTTCATGTGGACGGTCGAATCAAAAGAAGGGGCACGCAAGGCCGATGGCACGCCCTACACATCCACCGACCTGCGCGAAATCCAAGACTGGATCATCAAACCGCAACTTCGCCATGTGCCCGGCGTGACCGAAATCAACAGCGTTGGTGGTTACGTGAAGGAATTTCAAGTCGCGCCGTTCCCGGACAAATTGGTGGCTTACAGTCTGACGCTGCAAGACCTGATTGCGGCACTCGAACGTAACAATAACAATGTCGGGGCTGGTTATATCGAAAAGCGCGGCGAGCAGTACCTGATCCGCGCGCCTGGTCAGGTCACCACCATCGAAGACATTGGCAACATAATTGTTAGCAGCCAACAAGGCGTGCCTATCCGGATTCGAGAAGTGGCCGAAGTCGGCATCGGCAAAGAACTGCGCACCGGTGCCGCGACCGAGAACGGCCGCGAGGTGGTGCTCGGCACCGTGTACATGCTGATCGGTCAGAACAGCCGAACGGTCTCTCAAGCCGTCGCCAAGCGCCTGAAAGAGATCAATCGCACGCTGCCACCAGGCGTGGTAGCCAATGAGGTCTATAACCGCACGATTCTGATCGACAAGGCCATCAACACCGTTAAAAAGAATCTGATTGAAGGAGCGCTGCTAGTGATTTCGATCCTGTTTCTATTTCTCGGCAACATCCGCGCCGCCATTATTACTGCCCTGGTAATTCCGTTGGCTATGCTGTTCACCTTCACTGGCATGGTTACCAACAAGGTCAGCGCCAACCTGATGAGCCTGGGGGCTCTGGACTTCGGCATTATCATCGACGGTGCCGTGGTGATTGTAGAGAACTGCATACGGCGGCTCGCCCACGCGCAAGCCATGGCGGGCCGAGCATTAACTCCCGATGAGCGCTTTCATGAGGTATTTACAGCCTCCAAGGAAGCGCGTAGACCGCTTTTGTTTGGCCAGCTAATTATCATGGTGGTATATCTGCCAATATTCGCACTCGCCGGAGTGGAAGGAAAGATGTTCCATCCGATGGCGTTTACTGTAGTGGCTGCTTTACTGGGAGCCATGATTTTGTCGGTCACGTTTATTCCTGCGGCGGTGGCGGTGCTGATCGGCCAAAAGATCAGCGAAAAAGAAAGTCGTTTGATGATCCTGGCCAAACGCGGCTACCAGCCGATGCTGGATTTTGCAATGCTTAACAAGCAGCTGGTATTAATTGTGGCAATTGTCGCAGTAATACTTAGCGGCCTGCTAGCCATGCGCATGGGCAGCGAATTTGTGCCGAGCCTAAACGAAGGTGATATAGCATTGCATGCACTGCGCGTTCCCGGAACCAGCCTGTCACAGGCGATCGAAATGCAAGCTGAACTGGAGCGAACAATCAAGCAGTTTCCCGAGGTCGACAGGATTTTTGCCAAGATGGGAACCGCCGAAATTGCCACCGACCCCATGCCACCTAACGTCGCCGACAATTTCGTGATGATGAAACCGCAAACAGAGTGGCCCGATCCGGGCCGTAGCAAAGTCGATCTGATCCATGCCATGCGGCAAGCAGTGGCCAAAGTGCCCGGCAATAACTATGAGTTCACCCAGCCGATCCAGATGCGGTTCAATGAGTTGTTATCTGGCGTTCGCAGCGACGTGGCCGTAAAGGTGTTCGGCGATGACATGGACACAATGAACCATACCGCCGAAGAAATTTCAAACGTGCTGGGTAAAATTCCTGGCGCAATAGATGTCAAAGTTGAGCAAACCACGGGGCTGCCCATACTTACCATCAAGATAGATCGTGAGAAAACTGCTCGCTATGGCGTCAGTGTTGGGGATGTGCAGGATGCGATTGCAATTGCGATGGGCGGCCAGAAAGCCGGAGTATTATTTCAGGGCGACCGCCGTTTCGACATAGTCGTGCGCCTGCCTGAGAAGCTGCGGGGTGATATGGAGGCGCTCAAACGACTGCCGATTCGTTTGCCTGATAATCAAGCCAATGACCGATTTCGCTCCAATTATTTGCAACTTGGTGACGTTGAACACTTTGGGGCCGTTGGTCGTCCTCCCTCAAACTACATGCAACTGAGTGAAGTCGCGGTCATTGAGGTGGTGCCTGGACCGAACCAGATCAGCCGCGAGAACGGCAAACGCCGCGTGGTGGTAACAGCTAACGTACGGGAACGAGATATTGGCTCATTCGTCACCGCAGCCAAACAGGAGATTCAACAGAAGGTCACGATACCTGCTGGCTACTGGACAACCTGGGGCGGCACCTTCGAGCAAATGCAATCAGCGGCAAAACGTCTGCAGATTGTGGTTCCTGTCGCACTGCTGCTAGTATTTATGCTGTTGTTTGTGATGTTTAAAAACGTGAAGGATGGACTGCTGGTGTTCACCGGCGTACCGTTTGCCTTGACCGGCGGGATACTGGCGCTGTGGCTGCGGGTTATTCCACTTTCTATTTCGGCGGGGGTGGGCTTCATTGCGTTATCAGGTGTTGCCGTGCTCAATGGTTTGGTGATGATCTCCTACATTCGATCTTTGCGCGATGAAGGCATGCATCTTGATGCAGCGATCCAGATAGGGGCGCTCACCCGCTTGCGCCCGGTACTGATGACCGCACTGGTGGCATCTCTGGGCTTCATACCCATGGCGATCGCGATCGGCACTGGTGCCGAAGTGCAACGCCCGCTCGCAACGGTTGTGATTGGCGGTATTTTGTCATCAACTGCACTGACATTACTAGTTCTGCCGATTCTTTATCAATTGGCACACCGAAAAGAAAGCGTTCGGTTACGACACGGACATGATGAACCATTCCGCCCACATGATTTCAAAAGTACCAGCTAAGATTCACTGCGTAGCGGATGTTATGGTCGGGCAAACCGATGGTTTGTCTGACCATAACATCTACCGTGAGAAAACTGCTCGCCCTGGCGTCGATGTCCTCACTCGATGCCGCAATGCGTAAGCTGGTGCATTTGTGCTTTGGCGTACTCAAAACTCAACAGCCGTATCAACGCGATTACTTGAAAAATGCTTGACGTTAGCGATGGTATCTACCGGGCTAATAAAATCAACTTTTTATTTTTAATAATAAATCAATGATATTCGTTCATAATGACAATTGGAATTAAGGATTTTTTTAGCAAAAATAAGGAATTTGCTTATATATATTTTATATTCACCATCCTATTATTAGGTCGTAGGAATGCGGTAGTTTTCGCACCTGCTGATACATCCTCATAAATTTTTTTATTAAGGAGCCAATCATGAATAAAATTATTATTAGTTTTGCTACTGTTTCCTGTTTTGCATTGGGTGCTACATTTGCGCACGCTGCAGAGAGCATTAATTACTATAAAACGTATGACCCGCATGGCAATGTGCAAACTGCTCCGTCAGGAGTTAAGGGGGTCATCCATTCTGAAAATTCTATGAAATATGTTCCCGGGGGGTCAGATGCTCTGGGGGCTCCTCAACCTGGTAAGCCCATACCCCCAGTTGAAATCATGACTCATCCGGGGCATAGCTCAGTAGACGGCGCATAGGCTGGACGAATGGGTTGATGGAATGGCCTTCACATCAGGTTCTATCATTCAATAGAGGGAGAGTGGTTGGTTAAGCTGACGGGGTGAAGCACGCTTCGCCCCTCAAGCTTTTTTGTACGTTATGCACTGATTAAAATTTCCAGTGCAATGCCTGACGGGAGATTATGCAACGTAGCTTATTCTTGAAGATTTTTCAACCGGCGCTATGAGACCCAGCATTTTTCGTTGCCGAGGTTTGAGGTAACCTTCCGCACTTTAGTCCAACTTTTATTTTATGTTTGTAATCTCCACGCTATTGGGGGAATACTGGTCAGGACACCTCTAAAATATTGCCATAAAATGCATTTTCTGGGTGTTCTATTAGAAGACCCGGTATCTGATGCCAACAGGACCTGCTTGTTCCAGCAATCACTCAAAAACCTGAAGTTGGTTGGTGCTGTTTGACCGATTTCACGAGCAACTGATTGCCCATTGCTATATGGCTCATGCAGGCCAGATGATAGACGCCACTTTTACTATCGAGGTTTTTCAGCAGTCTGTTAGATGTCCTTGAAATAACTGGAATACACAAAATTTGTAGAGCATTACAATCGGGCGAGATGGAATGGCAATCTATAGTGGTTCCCTTAAGCAAGCAATGTTATGTGTGGCACTGTCTATGCCGCTGAATGTCTATGCCGCAAGTGATGAAGATTTGCGCGACATCCGCGAACAGATCAAACAACTGAAAGAGAGTTACGAACAACGCATTACGCAACTTGAACAACGTCTGCAACAAGCCGAGGCCAGCCGCCAAGCCGAAGCCACGATTACTCAAGTACAACAAGCCCCCGCACAACAGCCCAACCGTGCTCCTGCCTCTAGTGTGAGCGCGTACAATCCGGCCACCTCGCTGATCCTGACTGGCACCTATGAAAACTTAAAGCAAAATCCGGCGGTGCCCATCACCGGATTTGCCATGGCTCCGAACAACCATGGTTACACCAAAGGGTTCAGCCTGCAGGAAACAGAGCTAAGTCTCATTGCGAACATTGACCCGCAGTTCCGCGGTGAAGCTAAACTTGCCTTATCGCCTGACAATGGTGTGGGTGTAGAGAATGCCTTTGTCCAGACCACCACGCTGGGCAATGGCTTCAATTTAATGTTTGGACGATTTTTTTCCCATCTGGGTTACTTGAACGAGGTACATGCCCATGCATGGGATTTCGTTGACCAGCCACTGGTTTATCGCACATTCTGGAACAACCAGTTAAGTGAAGATGGCATGCAGTTAAGGTGGCTGGCGCCAACCGAAACCTTCATTGAACTCGGCGCCGAAATCGGCCGAGGGCTCAGCTTTCCAGGCACTAACCGGCAAAAAAATGGCGTGGGTTCAAGCGTACTGTTCGCGCATGTCGGTTCTGACGTGGGTGACAGCAGCAGTTTCCTCGCGGGTATTTCCTTGCATCAGACCAAGCGTGAGAACGCACAATTTGATGCTGTGCCCGATTTACTTGGTACAACAGGTGGCGTAAGTAACCTGTTCAATGGTAATAGCAGGACCGCCGGAGTGGATTTCGTGTGGAAATACGCGCCAAACGGTAATATCCGTCTAACGAACTTTAAGCTACAAGGCGAATATTTCCGGCGTCGTGAAGACGGCACGCTTACTTATAACCTCACAACTCCAGACAGTTACTCAGTTACCCAATCTGGCTGGTATGTGCAAGGCGTTTATCAATTCAAGCCACGTTGGCGTGTAGGGTTGCGATATGACCGGCTTAATTCTGGCATAGCTCAGGTCGGATTG
>JANMWF010000126.1:0-11699 GCA_031393845.1 Nitrosomonadales bacterium
TAACATATCGAGGTGACGGTAAAGCCGCCTTTGTCAAACTAACTAATATAGTGCGCAACATGAATAACACAACGGTGATTACCGCAGAACCAACTTATTTATACGCCGAATTCCAGAGCCGTCTAATGAAATTCACGGATGACGTAGAATTTGCGCTCGATGAACAGGCTGGCGTTATTAACATGCGCTCTGCGTCACGCCTGGGCAAGAATGATTTTGGAGCGAACAGGAAGAGACTGGAAGCTATTCGTGCGGCATTCGGAAGTTGACGCCAGCCCCATAAAATCTACATAGATTAATAAGTTCTATGTCTTAAATGTTACGCGCTCGATAATTGGGCGCAGGTGCGACATCCTCAGTCGCGTTAGTAAGCGTAGGTCGCGCTCATGCGACGCCTTTACCTTTTCCAGGTGCATCTTCAACCGCAAAATCAAATTCTCCGGCAACACCGTCACCCGGTCTTCGTTGCCCTCACGCACGATGATCTCGCGCCGTTCAAATTCTGCGTCTTTAACCCTCAGCCGCAACCCCTCCAACAAGCGCATCCCAGTGCCATACGACAAGCTTGTCACCAGCCCCATCGTTCCCGATGTCGCGTTCAATAAGCGGCGAGTTTCGGTCGGCGTCAGCACCACAGGCAATCGCTTGGCAGACTTTGCCGCAATCACCTCATCCAGCCAGGGCAACTCAACACTCAACACCTTACGGTACAAAAACAGCAATGCTGACTTGGCCTGATTCTGCGTCGAAGCCGACACATTGCGCTCAACGGCGAGGTGGCTCAAAAAATCCCGCACCTGCTCCGCACCCATGTCTTTGGGATGCTTTTTGTTGTGATACAAAATAAATCGCCGCGCCCAATCCACATACACTTCTTCAGTGCGAATACTGTAATGGCGCACCCGAATTTCGGCACGTAACCGATCGAGTAATTTGGGAGAATCCAGAGAAACAGCTTGAGCTTCCATCCGTAGAATTTTAGGCTGCCCTAAAATTAAAGTCCAGCCAAACAAACGGCTAAGACAATGAAAATAGTGATGGGTTAGTGATGCTTGACAATGTTTGCCGATATAGCCAGCATTGCTGGCTTATGAAAATGTTTTTTATATTACGTTGGGCATTTTGGAATGTAGCATGAGAAAAACAGGCATTTATAAAATCACCAATTTATCTAACGGAAAATTTTATATCGGGCAATCTCGCGATATTTTTACGCGCTGGAAAGCTCATACAATATCGCTTAGTGAGCATTCAAATGAATCTGTAATACGGATGGCTTTTGCAAAATACGATTTGAGAACCCAAGTAAGTCAATCTGGAGTGCATGGCAACTTTAATTTTGAAATTCTTAAAGCTTGCCTAGAAACAGATTTGCTGGGGTTGGAGAGGCACTATATTCAAGAACTAAAGCCAGACTACAACGTCCAGCTCATGGGCGTTAATCCTGATTTTCCAAAAAGAGACTCTCAGAAATCGCAATATTTCATTCAATATCACAGTTATGACAAGATGGGGTATTACCCAGGTGAATCAGACGACGATTCGATAACGACTGAAAATGCAAACTACGGCATATTCACAAAAAAACGAGTAGCAATAAATATGCTTGGAGCTAGTATTGTTTTAATTTTTGGCGCGAAACCGCCCAATTGTAATCACAACAGATATTATTTATGGTCAGAGCAAACTGTAGAGGATATTCAATTTGATGAAAACAATAGAACATACATCGTTCAAGGCATTGAAAATGTATTACACGAACCACTAGACATTACTGACATAGAAGGCTTTGACTACTTCAGAATGCAATGTGGAAATTTTGCTTACGGATTGCAGTCAATGAAAAACAAGCCCTTCTATCAAGAGAAAATTATTCCTCTCATAAAAAGCAATAAGATAAGGCATGTCATTGGCTACAATAAATGGATTGATAACTTCATAGATCGCGAAGAACGTGCTTATGAATCAAAAAGCGATTCCCAATAGTAACTAGAAAATGCCTAATGAGTGAGGTTAGATTGTGATCGCGAAGCGAGCCACAATCTAAACCGTTTGTTGAACAAGCCCGGTGAGAGCCTGTTCTCTGCTCTACTTATTGAACCTGGCCAACTCATTTTGACAGCACATATCAAACCGTAAGGTTTCTACTCAAGCAATGGGTAAACTTATCCAATCAGGTAGCACCGCTTCCCCCATAACCCGTCTTTTTTATATTCACGATCCGATGTGCAGCTGGTGCTATGCATTTAGCCGGAGCTGGGCCGCACTGCAAGCCGAATTGCCTGAGGATATTGCGATTATTTATTTGGCAGGTGGACTGGCGCCCGATACGACAGAACCCATGCCGCTGAGTATGCGGCATACAGTTCAGCAGATCTGGCAGCGGATTGAGCAGATAGTGCCCGGCGTATCGTTTAATTATGATTTCTGGTCACGTAATACGCCCATCCGTTCAACCTATCCGGCTTGCCGCGCCGTTCTGGCAGCCAGAAAGCAACATGCGGAATCGGAACCGGAAATGGTGCAAGCCATTCATAGGGCCTATTATCAAAAAGCATTGAATCCATCCTTGCCGGAAGCGCTGCAAGGATGTGCGCAAGAGATTGGTCTGGATGTGGCAGTATTTAGCAGGGATTTGATTAGTCCGGAAATAGAAGATGGTCTACAACATGAGATTCGCCAATCCCGGCAGCTCGATGCTTATTCCTATCCATCTTTGCGGCTTGTGCACAACAATGCCATCTTTCCCATTCCCATCGACTATCTGAATCACCGGACGATGCGGGATGAAATAAACCGCATTATCCGGAAAGCAGCTTTGACCAAATCTGCGCCCGACCAGGATTTATTCAATACCTGGGCGTAATAAAACTTCAGCCCGTACAGGTCATGTTTGAGCGAGCTTCAGGAGTGCAAATTGACGATGTGTACGAAATAATTGGTCAACTCAACTTTACGTTGACGCAGTTGAAACACCTCTTGGACATCATAATTGGATCTTCGTTGAGATAAGTAATTTTGGCCGCGCAACAATGTGCGATGTGGTACGGTATGCGCCATAACTATAGAGGGTGACGAAGTGGGAATATCGTGGGCACCATTAAACAAACTATGTGGCTTGCTCAAGACTTGGGCGGGACGAATGCTATGTGGAACAGTTATAGCACTGTCAGGTTTGAATATTACTGGGTGCAGCCTCCTGAAACCGGTTCCGGTTGCAGCCCCAATTCCGCAGCACGAACCCTGCGAAGCTCAGCAACGTGAAATCGAACGTCTGCAGCAGCAGTTGGCGGAAAAAGAGGTGCTGATCCGAAATCTGAACGCTCGTCAGCAGGACCAGGCCAAGGCGTTACAGGAAACCACTAGTCAAGTTACCCGCGATCAGGTGAGGTTACGGCGGCTAGCCACGCAGCCCGGTGCCGCCTCGTCTATCGCGGAAGCAGAAGTGGCTATGGCAAGTTTAAAGTCATCCCAGATCACAGCACCCGAACAAACAGTGCAGGCACAACGTCTCATTGATGCCGCTACGGCGTCCTACACCAAAGGAAACTATGGTACAGCCATGGACCACGCCGCGCAGACACGAGAATTTATCGAAATGGTGAAGGATAACCGCACCCGCAAGACGTCAGACCCGCGCTTTGCGATGGTTCCATTCAATATCCCCATTCCGTTACGCGTCAAGAGCAACATCAATCTGCGCCGAGAGCCATTCGGCAGTGCCGTTAAGGTTGCGGCATTAAAAAAAGATTCCGTGCTAACTGCTCAGGCCTATCTGGGTGATTGGCTACACGTACAGACCAGCGATGAGCATTCTGGATGGGTGCTAAATACACTGGTGGAGGTGCGTGTGGGCGACCTTGATCACTAGTCTTACGATGTTACAAACGTAATATCGAACGTCTGTGCCAGCATCAAACTCATGGGTATATCTGCTCCAAGGCAATATCAGACTTGGTCGCGAACACAATTTCCTCAGGAACACCACTTGTCACTCAAAGTTTCGCATCGCCCACCCAGTCTTTGGGAAAACAAAGTTGATCTGTGATGGAAATGCTACCCGGAACGCTTGTCATCAATACAGAATTTATTAAATTCGCGACTAAACATTAATTGTTGTGGTTGGCTCTTGAATCCGTCCACAATAAGATTAATAGTCTGTTTAGATTAATGGCATAGCTGATTCCTAAAGATTTCCTCTGGGGTGTCGAGATATCCGATGGGTTAGTAAAGGTAAGGGGGTGCTATGCAACATCAGAAAATGTTGGGGCTGGCCGAGTGGGTATATTTCCTCAGTCAAGTTGAAATTCCGGTATTGAAACAAACCGCACGCAATTTGTCTGAATTGCGCCAAAATGAAAAAAACCTTGGCGCGCGGGGTGTTGCCAATGTTATCAGGCACGATCCAATGATGACCGTCAAGCTGCTGCGTCATTTGCAACAGCAAAAGCATGCCAGTCAAAAGCATGAAGTGGTGGAGGTAGACCAAGCATTAATGATGTTGGGTCTCGATATATTTTTTAAAAAAGTGCCGGCAGAACCGCTGGCGGAAACAGTGCTAAGCGGGCAGATGGATGCCTTGAGCTGCTTGTTGCGAGTGATGCATCGTTCAAACCGCGCGTCCACTTTCGCTGTGGATTGGGCGGTACGCTTGAATGATATGCATCATGAGGAAGTACGTATTGCTGCGTTGTTATTCGATATTACTGAACTGCTAATGTGGTGTTTTGCGCCTGTAGATATGCTGAAAATCCGTGACATGCAGCAACAGGATAAAACATTGCGTAGTAATGATGCGCAAGAACGGGTGTTGGGCTTTACATTGTTTCGTTTGCAATCTGCATTGGCATTAAAATGGTCACTACCCAAGCTTCTGATCGCACTGATGGATGCCGAATGTGCCGATCAACAGCGCGTGCGCAATGTCTTGCTCGCCGTTAATCTTGCGCGCCATTCTGCCAATGGCTGGACCGATGCGGCTCTGCCCGATGACTATACTGACATCGGCAAACTCTTGCATATGCATCCGGAAGAAGTGAAGGTTATGGTCGGTGCGCAAGAGAAAGACCTATGCGTACCTGACGAACCGTGCCACTGATTTTTTCAATACAAAATCCTTTACTCACTCTGTGAATCAGATATTGTGGTGCTGACGCACGGCGGTAAGTACTTGCTGCGCAAGATTGTGGGCTAAGCAATCAAATTCGATGATTTCCGGCATGCCGCGCAGCCAGGTAAGCTGGCGCTTAGCCAGTTGGCGCGTAGCAGCGTTGCCTTTGTCCGATAACTCCATTTCGTTTATTTCTCCGGCGAGAAACTGCCATGCCTGACGATAGCCTACGCAGCGCATGGAGGGCAGGTCGGGATGCAACGAATATTTTTCTTTAAGTGCGAGCAATTCGTCTACCAAGCCGAGTTTAAGCATGACAGAAAATCGTGTGGCGATACGTGCATGCAACTTGCTACGCTCACTCGGAATGAGCGCAATCTGCATGACGTGATAAGGCAGGGGATATTTGTTTTGCTGTTTGAACAGCGCGGACATCGGTTGGCCAGAGAGTTGATAAACTTCCAGCGCACGCTGGATACGCTGCGCATCGTTGGGCTTTAGAAGAGCAGCTGTTTCCGGATCAACCTGGGCCAATTCGGCATGAAGTGCAGGCCAACCGAACCGTACGGATTGTTCGTCCAAAGCGGCACGCACTTTTGGGTCGGCTTGCGGCAGCTCATTCAGACCAAAGCGCAAGGCGCGGAAATACAACATGGTGCCGCCCACCAGCAGAGGAATGCGTCCGCGCTGGGTGATGTCATTCATCAGACGCAGTGCGTCATGACGAAAAGCGGCGGCGGAATAGACATTGGTTGGGTCAAGTATATTGATCAGGTGGTGCGGCGCATGAGCGAGGACGGCAGCCTCGGGTTTGGCAGTGCCGATATTCATATCCCGATACACCAGCGCGGAATCCACACTAATGATTTCCACCGGTAGCTGCTGTGCCAGCTCTACAGCCATCTGGGTCTTTCCGCTGGCGGTAGGGCCCATAAGGAAAAGAGCGGGAGGCAGTGTGTTCATTTTCCTCGCATGAACAGCGTATCCAATTCTGCAATACTCATCTGAAACCACGTCGGGCGACCATGATTGCACTGGCCGGAGCGCTCTGTACGTTCCATTTCACGCAGGATATTATTCATTTCAGGAACGGTCAGGATTTGATTGGCGCGCACCGCAGAGTGGCAGGCCAGCGTAGACAACAGCTCGTTGCGTCGTTCGGTCAGCACTCGCGTGGCACCGTATTCACGCATTTCGTGCAATACATCACGCGCGGCAGCTTCAGCGTGAGTCTGTTTAAGCATAGCAGGCATGGCCCGCACTGCCAGAGTTGTCGGCGATAATGGAGCGATATCAAAACCAAGTTGTGCAATGGCTGCGTACTCTTCCTCTGCCGTGGCAATGTCCAATGCTTCGGCAGCAAAGCTCACCGGGATTAGTAACGGTTGCATGGGGATTTGTTGTCCGTCAAGTGCCGTCTTAAGCCTTTCATATACGATACGCTCGTGGGCGGCGTGCATGTCCACTACCACCAGCCCATGTACGTTTTGCGCCAGAATATAGATACCGGCAAGCTGTGCCAGGGCAAAGCCGAGCGGTGGTATTTCAGTTTCTGATGGGGAAGATTGAGTGTGAGATTGAGTGCTTAAAAAGGGCGTGTCATTGAATTTTTCTTCCTCTCCTCCCCTGTTTTCTTTCTTTCCAAAAAGAGCATCGTAAAAAGCCAGCGGCTGTGATGCCATGTGCAACCGCATAGGCTGCTGCATTGGTTGCTGTATCGACGTGGTTCGTTGCGCGGATGAAACCTGGGCTAGTTGATCGGATGCGTTTTCTGTCAGAGCTACGGGCGTGCTCAACACTTGTTGCAGCGTATGGAACACGAATTGATGAATGGCCTGGCTTTCACGAAAGCGGACTTCGCTCTTGGCCGGATGTACATTCACATCTACCAACTCTGGCGGCATATCGAGAAACAGCACAAAGGCGGGATGGCGCTGGTGATGAAGGATATCCTGATAGGCTTGTCGAATGGCATGGGCGACTATCTTGTCGCGGATAAAACGTCCATTCACAAAAAAATATTGAGCATCGCGTGATGCTTTCGAATAAGCGGGCAAGGAAGCCATGCCGTATAAATGCAATCCAGCAGCCTTGCGTGAGACAGGCACCGCGCTCTGCGCAAACTCTTTGCTTAGTACGGCTTCGATGCGTTTTGGCAATGCATCTGCATTGTCTTCCCAGCTTGCTTTAGAAACCTGGGAGGTCGAAGCAAGAGGTGCATAGCCTGATCGTGGTAGTGTGGGTAATAGCCACATCATGCGGTTGTGGTGCTGCAGGCTGAAGGCAACATCCGGGCGAGATAGCGCGATGCGCTTGAAGGTTTCCTCACAATAAGCGAGCTCGGTGGCTTCGGACTTGAGAAATTTGCGCCGCGCCGGGGTGTTGAAATACAGCTCGCGAATTTCCACGCTTGTGCCCTGGGCGTGTGCTGCAGGAGTAACCTCGCTCTGCGTGCCATCCCCGGATTGAATCTGCCAGGCATGCGGGCCTTCAGTCTTGCGGCTGGTAAGCGTTACCTGCGCCACTGCCGCCATGCTGGCCAAAGCTTCGCCGCGAAAGCCCATGCTGGCGACGCGCTGCAAGTCGGCTAATGAGGCAATCTTACTGGTCGCATGGCGCATCAGGGCAAACGGCAACTCTTCTGGCGCGATGCCACTGCCATTGTCGCGCACACGCAGCAACTTCACGCCGCCGCCTTCCAGTTGCACGGTTATTTCGGTGGCACTCGCATCCAGGCTGTTTTCCAACATCTCCTTAAGCGCAGCAGCAGGACGTTCGATAACTTCGCCTGCAGCGATTTGGTTGATGAGCAGATCAGGTAAGAGTTGTATGGAAGACATATAAAATGATTCAGGTTGTGGGTACTGAATTATAACTTTTTCATGCTATGGCAGTGCAGTGGCGGAGATAAAATCGTATAATCTCAAGCTAATAGAAATTATTATTGCCCGGTATAGCCGGGTTTTTTAATATATTAGTGACTGGAGCGCAGAATTTTGCCCGTATGTAAGCATGAGGCTTCGCTTGCCGCTGGGTGCATGACATCCCGGTTTTAAATTCACAGCACATGATAAATTTAGGAGTTTGCACTGCATGGAAAGCTTAAATTCTCAGCAACGTATCACAGGTGCTGATAGTGGAGTCGCTCCGCCCCCAGTTTTAAAACTGGGATTCGGAATGAAATTTGAAGATCTCTATAGCTGCGATGGGTTACCCCGCATCGACGCTTGTTTCCTGGCCGAACTTGCTGAAAGCGAACCATTGCTGGCGGAAAGGCTGGCGGCAGCGCGTAATGCACCGGACCATATGACGCATCTGGAAGAATCGCAGCTTATTATTAATCTGGCTCCGCATCTGGAAGATTTTCTTGGTCAATTATTTGATATTCAGATTGCGGTACGCGAGTTGGCGGAGCGACATCATGAGCTAGCACCGCTGTTCCACTGCAAACGTATTTTTGTGCAGCGTAAGGCAATACACAAGTACAAGGCAGCTGATGCCGCGGCTTTTGATGGCGATATTCTCGCAGCCGCGTTGTTAAAGGATTTTGGTGATGCCACTGGTGAAATGAGCGAATTGCTTTTTGCCCGTCACGTTAACGACTGGCTTGATGCCGAGGCAGAAAATATCGCCAAGCTTGATACCGCCATGCGTTACGCGGCTTGGGCGGCACTCACCACAGCGGGGAAAAAACGCCACGGCCATGGTGTGTTGTTCAAGATTCCTGCCAAACTCAATTTTCAGCGCCTGGTGCCTATCATTCCAGTAGAAAATGTTCCATATACCGCACATCAGCTTGCGGACAGTCATCTGCGTCAGCGCGAGGGTTTTGCCCTTACGGATAAAGGTACGGACTTGGCGGGTGCCTTGGGTGAAGCTAATTACTGCATTTGGTGCCATGAACAAGGCAAGGACTCATGCTCGATCGGGATGCGGGAAAAAGCCGGGGTTGATGGTTCTCCACCGCCATTTAAGAAAAGCACTTTCGGCATTCCGCTGGCGGGTTGTCCTGTGGATGAGAAAATTTCAGAATTCCATAAAGTTAAAGCTTCCGGTCTGGCATTAGGTGCTTTGGCTGTTATTGTTGTAGACAATCCGATGTGCGCTGCAACGGGGCATCGTATTTGCAATGACTGCATGAAATCCTGTATTTATCAAAAGCAGGAGCCGGTCAATATTCCGCAGTCTGAGACGCGGTCACTGAAGGACGTTCTGGAACTGCCATGGGGCTTTGAAATTTATAGCCTGCTCACCCGATGGAATCCTCTCAATATTCGTCGCCCCTATCCGCATGCTGCCACCGGTAAGCGTGTGCTTGTAGTCGGTATGGGTCCTGCCGGTTTTACGCTGGCACATCATTTGATGAACGACGGCCATATTGTTGCTGGTGTCGATGGGTTGAAAATCGAGCCCTTGCCGGGCGATCTATCTGGCGTGGATACAGGTGGCAATCGAGTGGCGTTTAGCCCGATCTACGATGCAAGCACATTGAGGGAGCCGCTGGATAACAGGATTATGGCCGGTTTTGGCGGGGTGGCCGAATACGGTATTACGGTTCGATGGGATAAAAATTTTCTCAAAATCATTCGTCTGCTGCTGGAGCGGCGCGCACAGTTCGCGTTGTTTGGAGGGGTGCGTTTCGGTGGAACCATTACTGCCAAAAGTGCTTTTGAGCTGGGCTTCGATCATATTGCACTGGCTGCTGGCGCTGGCCGTCCGACATTGCTCGATATACCAAACGGTATGGCATGCGGTGTTCGCACTGCGTCGGATTTTCTTATGGCATTGCAATTGACGGGTGCCGCCAAGCCTGACTCCATCGCCAACATGCAAGTTCGCTTGCCGGTTGTAGTAATCGGCGGTGGCTTGACTGCTATTGATACAGCCACTGAGTCTCTCGCCTATTACCCGGTGCAAGTTGAGAAATTTCTTTGCCGCTATGAAATTCTGGTAGCAGAAAAGGGTGAGGCGGCATTGCGTAGCATGTGGTCGGCGGCTGAAGCAATTATAGGCGACGAATTTCTTAGTCATGCTCGGGCTATACGCGCGGAGCGGGCCATGGCCTCGATCGAAGGACGTAACCCCAATATCCTTCAGCTTATCAAATCATGGGGGGGCGTCACTTTGGCCTATCGCAAGCGCCTGATCGACAGCCCTTCATATACCCTCAATCATGAGGAAGTGGAAAAGGCTCTGGAAGAAGGAATTTATTTTGCCGAAGGTTTGACTCCAGTGCGTGTAGAGGTGGATGCGAATGGCGATGCGACTGCCATGGTGGTGATGAACCAAATATTAAATGCCGAGGGAGCCTGGCAGAAAGCCGGGCAAATACATCTGCCGGCGCGTACCATTTTTGTGGCTGCGGGCACCCAACCGAACACAGTACTGGCACGCGAGTTTCCAGAACAGTTCAAGCTTGATGGACGTTACTTCCAGGCATGTAACGAACAAGGGGAACCAGTTAGGCCAGAGCGTAGTAATGCCAAACCGGCCAAGGCACACGTGCTTCAGTACAAATACCATGATGGCCGATTCGTCAGCTTTTTCGGTGACCTGCATCCTTCTTATTCCGGCAACGTGGTCAAAGCCATGGGCAGTGCAAAACAAGGTTATCCGGTGCTGAGCAAGGTGCTGTCAAAGGTTGCCGCTGCAGCTAAAGAGAATAATCAGGAATTTCTTGCACGCCTGGGCAACGATCTGCGCGCCACCATACATAAAGTGGTACGTCTGACTCCCAATATTGTAGAGGTGATTGTCAAAGCCCCTGCCGCGGCGCGCAGCTTTCAACCGGGGCAGTTTTATCGTCTGCAAAATTACGAGACTCATGCCGTACAAGTCGAGGGGACGCGCATGGTCATGGAAGGCTTAGCCTTGACTGGCGCTTGGGTTGATGCCGAGCAAGGCTTGCTTTCTACTATTGTGCTGGAAATGGGCGGTTCGTCGCAATTATGTGCCAAGCTGAAGCCCGGTGAATCGGTAGTGCTTATGGGGCCAACTGGTACGCCCACTGAAATTGTTCCGGGGGAAATAGTGTTGCTGGCTGGTGGGGGCTTAGGCAACGCCGTACTGTTTTCCATCGGCAAGGCGTTCCGTAGCGCCGGCTCTAAAGTTTTATACTTTGCCGGCTACAAAAAAATGATCGACCGTTACAAGGTGGAAGATATCGAAATGGCCGCTGATGTGGTGATTTGGTGCAGCGATGAAGCGCCCGGATTTATACCGGATCGTCCCCAAGACCGCGCATATGTAGGTAACATCGTGCAGGCCATCAAAGCCTATGCCAGCGGCGAATTGGGGCAGCCAGACATTGAGGTGAATCAGGTCGACCGCATCATAGCGATTGGTTCAGACAGGATGATGGCCGCCGTTGCGGCAGCCCGTCATAGCGAGCTGAAACCCTATATGAAACCGGATCACCACGCCTTTGGTTCCATTAATTCACCAATGCAATGCATGATGAAAGAGATTTGCGGCCAGTGCATTCAGGAGCACTTCGATATTTCGACCGGGGAAAAAACCTATGTATTCTCCTGTTTTAACCAGGATCAGAGACTGGACTGCGTAAATTTCCCCGGATTGAATGCACGGC
>JANMWF010000087.1:0-1815 GCA_031393845.1 Nitrosomonadales bacterium
GCAAAAATAACAGCACATCACCGCTGGCCTGTGATGCACCGGCATTCATTTGATTTGCTCTGCCGCGAGCAGTGCGCAACGCAATGAAACCAGCCACCTCGGACAACATTGCTGATCCATCGGCACTGCCGCCGTCGACAAATATAATCTCGCAACCAGCTCGCTGGTATGGCAGCAAGTGCGCGAACAATTCCGGCAACTGCTCCGCTTCATTGAGCATCGGCACAATGATGGACAGACGCATCATTCAACCTCGCTTCCAGGCGTGATAGCATTTCAGCCACGCCAGCACTTTTTGCGGCGCATGGGCGCGTTTCCATTCCCCAGCTGCGTATTTGTTCGCTTCAGCCAGAGTCGGGTAAATGTGGATGGTGCTGAGTATCTTGTTCAGCCCCAGCCCGTGTTTCATTGCTAATACGAACTCGATCAGCAAATCACCAGCGTGCTCGCCAACGATGGTGACACCGAGGATTTTATCCTTGCCGGGCACGGTCAGCACCTTGACGAAGCCATACGCTGTGCCATCAGCGATGGCGCGATCGAGATCGTCCATGCCGTATTTCACGACTTCATAAGCGATGTTTTGCTTGCGCGCTTCTTGTTCGTTGAGTCCGACGCGGGCGACTTCCGGATCAATGAAAGTTGACCACGGCACCACCGAGTAATCCGCCTTGAATTTCCAGAAATCACCAAACAGCGCGTTCACCGTTGCATACCATCCTTGATGGGCGGCGATATGGGTAAACTGGTAAGGCCCGGCTACATCGCCCGCCGCAAAGATATTGGGATAAATGGTTTCCAGATAGTCATTGGTAATCACGGTGCGCTGGGTTTCAATCCCCAGTTCTTCAAGGCCGTAGCCTGTCAGCCGCGCCACACGGCCTACCGCACACAACAGCGCGTCGAATTCGATACGGCGCGATTTGTCATCCTGTTCAACCACAATATATTTGTGTCCGTCTTCCTGCTCGCAGCGCACAGCAATATGGTCGGTCAGCACGTCCACCCCATCTGCGGCAAGCGACGTGCGTGCCAGCTCGGAGACTTCGCTATCTTCGCGAACCAGGATGCGCAGCCCCTTCTCGATCTGGGTGACGTGCGAGCCCAACCGCGCGAAACTTTGAGCCAGTTCACAACCAATCGGGCCGCCGCCCAGCACCACCAGGCGCGCAGGCGCCGTGTCCAACTTGGCGAATGCATCCCACAGCGTGTCGCTGGTGACGTAGCCCACCTCATCCAGACCGGGCAGCGGCGGCACGAAAGGCCGTGCACCGGTGGCAATGATGATGCTGCGCGTGGTGAGCACTTGAGTCGTGCCATCGTTCAATTTTATTTCCACCGTCCACGGGTCGGTGATGCGCGCATAGCCTTGCAGTACTTCCACGCCCAGGTCGTTATAGCGTTCCACGCTATCGTGCGGCGCCACAGTGCGGATCACCTCATGCACGCGCGCCATCACATTGCGAAAGCTGAACGTTGCTTCGCTCGCCTCCAGCCCATAATGATCGGCGTGGCGAATCTGGTGCGCCAGTTTGGCACTTTTGATCAATGCCTTGCTCGGCACACAACCGTAGTTGAGGCAATCGCCCCCCATCTTGCTCGCCTCGATCAGCGTCACCTTGGCCTTGACCGCCGACGCGATGTAGGCGGACACCAGTCCACCCGCTCCGCCGCCGATCACGATCAGATTGCGGTCGAATCGTGCAGGGAGATTCCATTTGGCATAAACGCGGCGGCGCTGCAGCCAGATCGTGATTTTTTTGGCGATTATCGGGAAAATGCCCAATAGTACAAACGAAAACAATAATCCCGGTG
>JANMWF010000093.1:0-6658 GCA_031393845.1 Nitrosomonadales bacterium
TACCGCGCCCGGCCATGTTAGTGGCGATCGTAATCATCTTTGGGCTTCCCGCTTGCGCTATGATTTCAGCTTCGCGCGCGTGTTGCTTGGCGTTTAAAACTTGGTGGGGTAGCTTTTCTTTTTCCAGTAATTGCGACAATAATTCTGATGTTTCAATCGAGGTGGTGCCGACCAGCACCGGTTGGTTACGCTTGTAGCAATCCTGAATATCCAAAATTGCTGCTCGATATTTCTCACTTGTCGTAAGATAAACCTTGTCCATCATATCCTTACGGATAGTGGGAAGGTGCGGCGGGATAATAACGGTTTCCAGACTGTAAATCTGCTGAAACTCAAACGCTTCGGTATCTGCTGTACCGGTCATGCCGGCCAGTTTGCCATATAGACGGAAGTAATTCTGGAAGGTAATGGAGGCTAGCGTTTGATTCTCCTTCTGGATAGCCACGCCTTCCTTGGCCTCTACCGCTTGGTGCAGGCCTTCGGACCAACGCCTTCCTGCCATCATGCGACCAGTGAATTCATCGACAATAATCACTTCGCCATCCTGCACTACATAGTTCTGGTCGCGAAGATACAGCGTATGTGCACGCAATGCAGCATACAGATGATGAATCAGCATGATGTTGGCTGGGTCATACAAGCTCCCACCAGTGGGCAACAACCCTGCTTGACTAAGCAATTCTTCAGCATGTTCATGCCCGCTTTCCGACAACAGAATCTGACGGTTTTTCTCGTCAACACTGTAATCGCCGGGCCCCGCTTCTTCTTGCTGACGCACAAGCTTCGGCACCAGCTTGTCCATGCGGACATAGACGTCCACATTGTCTTCAGCCTGGCCAGAAATGATCAGCGGGGTACGCGCCTCGTCGATCAGAATGGAATCCACTTCATCCACGATGGCATAATTCAGCTTGCGCTGAAAGCGCTCGCCAGCATGGGTAGCCATATTGTCACGCAGGTAATCGAAGCCAAATTCGTTATTGGTGCCGTAGGTTATATCCGCATTGTAAGCAGCCTGTTTGTCGGTATGGTCCATCTGCGACAGAATTACTCCCACTGATAACCCAAGGAAGCGATACAGCCGACCCATCCATTCAGCATCACGTGCCGCCAGATAATCGTTTACAGTCACCACATGCACGCCTTGACCGGAAAGCGCATTGAGATAGGCGGGCAGGGTAGCCATCAAAGTTTTGCCCTCGCCAGTGCGCATTTCCGCAATTTTGCCATAGTGCAGTGCCATGCCGCCGATCAGTTGCTCGTCGAAGTGGCGCATTTGCAGTACGCGCTGCCCGGCTTCACGTACCACGGCGAATGCCTCTGGTAACAATGTATTCAGCGCTTCGCCTTGAGCAATGCGCTGTTTGAAAGTGTCGGTTTTAAGGCATAATGCCTCGTCTGAAAGCTTCCCCACCTCGGCCTCAAGAGCGTTAATCGCCAACACTGTCTGGCGATATTGTTTGAGGATGCGATCGTTACGACTGCCAAAAATACTTTTCAATAAATTAGAAATCATTGTTTAATTTTTCTAGGTTTCAATTCTGAGAATTTTAATTATGGATTTTAATGCTGGATTTATATTCCGAAGCTTTAATTTGTTTTCAGTTACACCAAGCAAAAAGGGTGAAGTGCCACACCTCACCCTTGCACAAAACTCGACGTTTATTAATTCTCGACGTTTCAAAAAACCGCTTGTGATTATGTGCGACACTTTTGGATATCTCACTTCTTAAATTCATGTGAAAGCCACAAAACAAATTTTATCTATTCACCTTGACAACCTCCGGCACGTATCACAGTCACAATTTGTGCCAGCAAACTTAAACGTGCGCAGACTGAACACCATCATCATTGCCATGAACAATTATTATTATATTATCATACTGCTCTTGGTAATCTGAATACACTCCAAATATCTCATTATCTATGCCAGCATTTAAAAATGCTCTTCAACATCGAAAAGCCATTGAAAATAAGGCAGTTTATTATTAAATATAGCTCTTGCCGACAGTGGAAATAATCCCGTCGAATAAACTCTAACGACAACATGAATCCCTGATGGCGCATTGTTATCAAGCAGATGCTACGAGCTTTTACAAAACCATGGAAACTAGAATAATATTCATGTTTCCATTTCCATATTCCCATTTCTTAGTTAAGCTGAATGCTGTGTCAAAACAATTAAGTTCATACTTCAATGCTAGTCAAGAGTTGCGTCAACTATCGCATAAGGTAGACGAGCTTCTCGCATTGCAGCGGCATTATGAACAGATCGCGCCATACTCCCTGGTACGCGCTAGCCATGTGATGCAACTTAACCAGCAAACCCTCGATATTGCCGCAGATAATGGCACGGTGGCGGCCAAGTTGCGTCAACTTGCCCCGGAATTTACTCAGCTATTCCAAAACAGGGGCTACGAGATTACTAAGATTCAGATTAGGGTGCAAGTTACCTTGCCGATCACCGCCCCACCTCCTCGCCCCACCTCACTCAGTACCGTAGGGCGGCAACAACTAGTCGACTTCACCGTAAAACTGCAAGACTCACCTCTGAAAACCGCATTGCAACGCTTGGCAAAAAACACGAAGTAATGGCAAGCAGCCTTAGCTTGGATTTGTGGACAGTTGTTGGGATTTTGTTTTTACCCAACAGTTCAGCACGGACTCAAATCGAAAAGCTATGGCACAATACGAAATGTAAGTGGATAGATTTCAGAGTTCAACATTATCAAGCTTACCAAGTGAGCATGGGCAATATATCTATTCTATTAACGGACTGCCGGTTTATTCATTGCTCCTAATCAGGCGATTGCTTTCTAGTTGTAGAGGTCTGATAGCATGACGGTTGCCCCCCAAGACGGGAAGACCTGTTTACCTTTTAATTTCTGCTCATGAGCGGTTTCTGTGGAGTATGGTGGGATGAGTCGCTTATTAGTTGTAGTTGTTATCTTCATAGCCATCTATTTGTTACTCAAGTACTACCGCAAGCAGATGCCAAAAAAAGATGTACTTGATGAAGGTGCACCAGAGCACAGAGAAAATATGGTGCGTTGCGCGCATTGTGGTGTACATCTGCCAAAAGGTGAGAGCATTATGGTCGATCACAAGCACTATTGCAGTGAGGCGCATCGCCATGCACACACTGGCGAACCTGAATAATCTCTAATGCCAGATGAGTTTTGATGTGGGATAACCTACCCTTCACGACGCGGCATTCATTACGTCCGCGGTCTTATTCTGCGCCAGCACCGGAAGCCATGTGGCGCTCGATTTACTTCTTTAATCTTTATCGCCTGACCCTAAGCGGACTATTTGTGTTTCTGATGAGCACGTATGGTGATGCCCTTTCGTTGGGCTCACGCGCTCCATCGCTGTTTTTTCGCACCAGTCTTATATACATCGTACTAACCCTGATCTCGTTTCTAGCCATCAAGTTACGTTGGCCACGATTTAGTTTGCAATTGGCATTTCTGGTAGGAACCGATATTGTTTGTATAACAATTTTGTCGCATGCCAGCGGGGGTATACAAAGCGGTTTGGGAGTGTTGCTATTAGTATCGCTGGCCGCCACAGGATTGATTAGTCGTGGCAAGATTACCCTGTTCTTCGCGGCACTTGCCAGTATTGCGGTATTGTTGCAGCATTCCTACGCAGTGCTTACCCAAGATGCGGCGGTAGCACAATATGTGCAGGCCGGGTTGTTGAGCACCGCTTATTTCGCCGTTGCTTGGCTGGCGCATACCATGGCCAAGTATGCCATTGCCAGCGAAAATCTGGCCGCTCTGCGCGGTGTAGATCTGGCCAACATGGCGGAAACTAACAGACTGGTGATTCAGGACATGCCGGATGGCGTGCTGGTGGTGAATGAGCGAGGAATGGTCAGGCAATACAATCCTGGCGTGGAGCGTTTGCTTGGGTACACGTTTTCAAATACTGACAACACCATGTTGGAGAGTTGTGCGCCTCTGCTAGCGGATCGGTTCGCCGTTTGGCGGCAGCACCAGAGGCGTGGACATGAAGTGTTGCGTTTGCCTATCACTAATCATCAGGTGCGCGTGCGTTTCCTGCCTGTTCAGCGCGAGGGTTTCGGGGGAGCGATAATTTTTCTTGAGGATATGCAACGCGTTCAGGCGCAGGCTCAGCAGATTAAACTCGCCGCACTGGGGCGACTGACCGCTAACATTGCCCATGAGGTGCGCAACCCACTGTCGTCTATCAGCTATGCAACTGAGCTACTGCAGGAAGAAAAGCACGATCCGGCGCAGACCCGGCTGTTGCAGATCATTATGGACAATGCCGCAAGGTTGAACAACATCGTGGAAGATGTGTTGCAGTTGAACCGGCGCGACAGGGTGCACAGCGAAGATTATAATTTAGCCGAAAAATTGCCTATCTATATTGAGGGGTTGGGCCATACCCAAGGCGTGTCGCAGGAAATATTTTTCATTAAGGTTGCATCGGCCTGCGTAATCAGCTTTGATCGTGGGCATCTTGATCAAGTATTGTGGAATTTATGCCGCAATGCTTTGCGTTATTGCAGCAAGCTGGCTGGCAGTGTACAGCTGCATGCATGGCGCTCCAAAGAGGGGAGGGCAATACTGGAAATTCTTAACGATGGGCCTCCAGTTGCCTCCGAGACCGTTCAAAAATTGTTCGAGCCTTTCTTTACCATGACGACTGGTGGCACCGGTTTAGGCCTGTATATTGCACGCGAACTGTGCGAGGCTAACGGAGCAACGCTTGATTACAGGCAGCCAGCAAATGGAGGTGCCTGTTTCCGCATTGTGTTTGGAGATCAAAATGAACGTTGATAGACAGGCCAGCACCGCGCGCGTCTTGGTGGTGGATGACGAGCCGGATATATTGGAACTAATAGAGTTGGCGCTGCTACGCATGGGATTGCAGGTCGATCGCGCTAGCAATGTGCAGGAAGCCTTGCAACAGTTAAATAATAAAACATATCAGTTATGTCTGACAGATATGCGTCTACCGGATGGAGAAGGGCTGGAGGTAGTGCAATATATTATTGCTCGCAACATGCATGTGCCAGTCGCGGTAATTACCGCGCATGGCAACATGGAAAATGCGATTTTTGCACTCAAGGCGGGCGCTTTCGACTACCTGCCCAAGCCAGTTGCGCTGACCCAGTTGCGCGCCTTGGTCAATGCCGTACTGAAGCTACCGCTACCATCAGCCGCCGTGCGGAAAGGCGTGCGAACGTTGCTGGGACGCTCTCCGGCCATGGAGAAGGTGCGCGACCTGATCGACCGGGTGGCTCGTAGCCAGGCACCGGTGCATATCAGTGGCGAATCAGGTAGCGGAAAAGAACTAGCTGCGCGGCTGATCGTTGAAAAAAGCGCTCGGCGCGACCAACCCTTCATCACGGTAAATTGCGGTGCAATCCCGGAAGCGCTGATGGAAAGTGAATTTTTCGGTTATCGCAAGGGCGCATTCACCGGTGCGGAAAAGGATCGCGAGGGTTTATTTCAAGCTGCCAATGGCGGCACTTTATTCCTTGACGAGGTGGCCGATCTGCCTCTCTCCATGCAGGTCAAGTTGTTGCGGGTAATCCAGGAAAAAGAAGTGCGCAAGGTGGGTGCTACACAGGAAGAGTCGGTGGATGTGCGTATCATCAGCGCCACCCATAATGCGTTGGCGGAGCAAGTGCAGCAGGGGAAATTCCGTCAGGATCTGTATTACCGTCTGAATGTGATTGCCTTGATAATGCCGCCGTTGCGCGAAATGCGCGATGACATCGCCGAGGTCGCCAGCCAGCTTTTAGCCCGCTTGTGTGGTGATACGAAAGTCGAATTTGCATCGGCAGCTTTGAAGGCACTCCAACAATACGATTTTCCGGGCAATGTGCGCGAGCTGGAAAATATAATCGAGCGGGCACTCGCATTATGTTCGGACGGCATTATCGGGCCAGCTGATTTGCAGCTAACACCCACTGATTTTGCTGGAACGACCACCAAACCAAGTGTAGCTGGCAAATATCCGCTTACCGATTATCTGGATAGCGTCGAACGCGCAGCTATTCTGGAGGCGCTACAGCAAACCAATTTCAACCGCACAGCTGCGGCCAAGGTACTGGGAGTGACTTTTCGCGCCTTGCGTTATCGCATGGAACGGCTGGACATCACTGACAAGGATGAATAAGCAGTGAAAGTTGGCGCAAATGGATGGGTCAGCGGTATGCGCCGTCTTGCTTCGCCAAACTGTGATGCCCGCCCGTCTGGTATCGCCATAGACTTATTGGTTATTCATAATATCAGTCTGCCACCGGGTGAGTTCGGAGGCCGGGCGGTTGCAAAGTTGTTTACCAACACTCTTGATACGGATGCACACCCATATTATGCTCAACTCAAAGGGGTAAAAGTTTCTGCCCATTTTTTAATACAACGCACGGGCGAGATTATCCAGTTCGTGCCTTGCGGCAAGCGCGCTTGGCATGCAGGTGCATCGACATGGCACGAACGCAAGGCCTGTAATGATTTTTCCATAGGCGTAGAATTAGAAGGTACAGACTTCCTGCCATTCACCGATCGACAGTATGCTGCACTAATCCGGCTGACACGCGTACTCAAACGTGCCTATCCGATTCGTGAAATTGCAGGACACTCAGACATTGCACCGGGACGAAAGACAGATCCCGGTC
>JANMWF010000130.1:0-2744 GCA_031393845.1 Nitrosomonadales bacterium
GTTTGCGGGCTGCAATGGCACAACGGGAATTCCGCGCTGTGCCAGCAGCGGCACCCAAGCGCCATCGGAACCGAGCCGTGACCAGCTGCCGCCACCCTGTGCCAACACAACTGCATCGGCATTCGCGGTGTGCTCGCCCAGTGGAGTGGAAAAAAGAAGCGCACCATTTTCATTCCACCCACACCAGCGATGGCGCATATGGAAATGCACGCCCGCCTCACGCAAGCGGTGCAGCCAAGCGCGCAAGAGCGGCGCTGCTTTCATGTCAGTCGGAAACACGCGCCCGGACGTGCCGACGAATGTCGCTATGCCAAGATCATGCACCCACTCTCGCAGAGCCTCCGGCCCAAAGGTATCAAGCAGCGGCTTGATCTGGGCGCGGCGTGCACCGTAGCGCGAGAGGAATGGTTCCATTGGCTCGGAATGCGTGATGTTCATGCCGCCCTTGCCAGCCATCAGAAACTTGCGTCCCACGGATGGCATGGCATCGTAAAGATCGACCCGCACGCCGCCCTGAATCAATACCTCTGCAGCCATTAGTCCGGCAGGCCCGCCGCCGATGACGGCAACTGACTTGGCGTTCAGCTTATTCTTCATCCAGCAACTTTCCTCCAATCGCCCAGTTCTCGTCCGGCAATTCGTCGAAGGTAATGTAGGTGTAGGACTTCGGTTTGTGCGTGATACATTCCAAGGTGCCGGTGATCTCTGCTGCGATCTTGGCTTTCTGCTCGCGACTGAGGGTACCGGCGATGCGAATGTTGACGTAAGGCATGGTGTTTTCCTAAGCGAATAAAAATGGATTAATGTGAAATTGAGTGGTTAATTGCAATAAACATCTAAGAGGCCAAGCCTTCAAATAGTCAGACTATAAGCGCTGTTATTCTACGGCGCAGGAAGCATTTGTGCTTCATTCAAATAAGAACAAATTAAAACCAGCAAGTTAAACTGCATATAAATTGCACGCTCAATTTGAAAAGTCGGATTAATAATCATCAGCAGAGTGATTTTAGTATGCTGGCAGTACTGGTTTAGATTCTGGTGCTTTTTGTTGGTTTGTGGGTATAGCAGGCTTGGTCACAACCGGCATGCGTAGCAACAATACAGCGTATTTCCGTTCAATTGCTACTCAGAAAACGCTGGACATACGCAGATCGTATACGCGCCAATCGGTCAGGTGCACGTGCTGGAAATTACGATGCGCTGACTGCTGTTATTCCGGTCAGTGGTGATTGTGTGGCTGCAAATTGCAACGCGGCACAAATGTCAATTTATGATCATGCTCAGTGGAATACAGCCAATTCAACCTTGTTGCCGGGTGGCACGGGAACCGTAACCGGCACTCTGGCAACGGGCTTTTTGGTTACCCTGATATGGGTCGAAAAAGAAATGGGGGGGGCGTAGTGGATGCTGATGTCCAGTGGGTACGTTAGTCAATACGCGTTGTTTCTTGACAAGATTTTCCCCCCGATGTTTACCTTACCAATTAATCGTGTTGGGTCAGCACCTGATCCACGAAACGACCTGCAAAAACGTCAAACTTGCCTTCGACCAGCCAATTTTGCGAGTAGCCACGATTCTGCAAACCCGACAGCCTACCGGTTCGCAGCAAGGTTTCACCTTGGTGGAGCTAATGATTTCAATGACCATTGGTCTGGTATTGCTACTGGCTATTGGTACAGTTTTTACCAGCAGCCGTCAGGTTTCTCGTGTGCAAGAGGATAACGCCCGTATTCAGAAGAGCGGTCGTTTCCCGCTGAAAACTCTCGGGCGTAACAGTTAAGCAGGCAGGTTATGCAGAAATTCCATTCATGGGCTTAAGGTTGGATTTACAGGGACGGCTATCTAAGGGTACTGATGGTGCCTCAGGTGTGGCCGATACATTAACTGTGCAGTTGCAGCAGTCGATACTATCATCCAGAACCACTTTAATCTGGATGCAGCGAATGTGCAATTACCATGCAAAGGCATTATCAGTGCTCCGACGGCTGCACCCGGGGCACAAGCCCGCACCGGATCATCCTTGGAGAAATATGCCCGTCGGCAAGTCCGCCCGCGACGGGCAGTGCGCTACCCAGTAGCGAAGGGAAAACAGGAAAAGCGGACATTTCTATTTTGCACAAAACCGGACATTTCTATTTAGCGTTGACACTGTTAGCCCTAAGTAGTAATGTCCGCTTTCTCCCAAATAGAAATGTCCGCAGGTAGTACGCACCTGAATTGCAAAGGCGCAGCCGACGGTTCGCTAGCGAAAACGCCGACTACTGAAGGTACTGGATTGTGTGGCCGGATTACATGGCGAGAACTTGTGCACTAAATCTGCTATTTCAGGAGCAACCAGGACGATAAGTCGAGCACTTTCTTTCGTAATTGACAGACGAATATGCCACCTTGGCCCTACCCGGCTAGCCTGAAATACCCTTACGGCGATAGAAATGTCTTGACTGCGCGGATCGATAAAGTGTACTTTCAATTCGCATAAGTTGAAAAGGCGGTTTGAAATTCCTATCCATTTTTGCAGTCTGGGCGGGCATTCCAGACCACATATCAAGCCGGTATGCCAAAGCTTTAACTCGAGAACCCATCCGAAACGGG
Source organism: Nitrosomonadales bacterium (assembly GCA_031393845.1). Taxonomy (GTDB): domain Bacteria; phylum Pseudomonadota; class Gammaproteobacteria; order Burkholderiales; family Gallionellaceae; genus Nitrotoga. The sequence continues at coordinate 2,593 of JANMWF010000130.1, forward strand.
TCAACTCATAACCTTTTGCGAAGGAGATCAATCTTGCTCTTACCCATTGAACCTGAGAGCCGCGTCAGTGAAGAACTGGCGGAGGCCATGGAAGCGATCGTTAATGATCCCGACATCGAGGAGCCTGTGACGCTGGCACTGGTGCGCGATAA
>JANMWF010000127.1:0-4503 GCA_031393845.1 Nitrosomonadales bacterium
GGAAGTCCACCACATAGCCATAAGCAGCGCGATCTATCAGGTTACCCAGTGCACCACCTAGTATCAATGTCAGCGCAAAACAAAACAGTTTATCCTGCTTATGTTTGCGCAGTAGCCAAGTTATCCATACCGAAGCAATCGCGGCGATGGCGCTGAATAACCAACGTTGCCAGCCACCCGCATTACTGAGGAAGCTGAACGCCGCACCACTGTTGTGCACTAGCACCAAGTTAAAAAAATCTGTCACCGCCATGCTCTCGCCATAAACAAAATTCTGGCTTATCCACAGCTTTGTGATCTGATCGAAGATGATTATTACCGTTGCCAAGATTAACCAATGTATCAACCCCACACCTCCCCAAACCGGCTTCGTCATTCTTTTCCCATAAGAGATAGAGGAGAATAAAATTTTTGCTTAAGCATACTTCCGCACCTCGCCGTCACCCGATAAATTACTGACGCAGCGCCCACACAAAGTTGCGTTTTGAGGATCGGTGCCTACATCGGCGCGGTAATGCCAGCAACGTTCGCACTTGATATTCTTGCTCGGCGTCACCACAATGCGCTCTTCCGCTTCAGATGTGACGCGATGCATGGTAGCAAGCGAAGTTATCAGCACACATCGTAGATCATCACCAAGACGGGCCAGTACATCGAAACTTTCATCCGCTGCATAAATATCCACCTCGGCGGCCAGCGCCTGGCCAATCAACCCGGCAGCGCGCACTTCTTCGATGTGCTTATTTATTCTGGCACGCCAGTTACAAATTATCGTCCAGTTTTGTACTAACACTTGATCGTCTGTTTTAGGAAAATCTGGCAGGGAAAGCCATTCCTGCTGAAACACGCTCACGTCCTGCTGGCCACTCAATATTTCCCACGCTTCTTCTGCGGTGAAGCTGAGTATCGGCGCCATTAATCTCACCAGGCTATGACTAATATGGTGTAGTGTATTCTGTGCAGAACGCCGTGCGTGCGAATTTTGCGCCGTAGTGTAAAGACGATCTTTGAGAATATCCAGATAGAATCCACCCAATTGCTCGGAACAAAAAGTCTGCAATTTCTGTGCGACCAGATGGAACTCGTAGCGCGCATAATCGCCTGTAACCTCTATCTGCAACCTGCTTACCAGCACCAGTGCATAGCGATCAATCTCCAGCCACTCTTCCACTGGCAAGGCATCTCGTTGAACATCGAAATCAGCAGTGTTTGCCAACAAAAAACGTAAAGTGTTACGGATGCGACGGTAGCTTTCCACCACACGCTTAAGAATCTCGTCGGAGATGGTCATCTCGCCAGAGTAATCAGTGGACGCAGCCCACAGGCGCAAAATGTCCGCACCCAGCGTATCAAAAATTTTCTGCGGCGCGATGACATTGCCCTTGGATTTGCTCATCTTATGCCCATGGCCATCCACCACAAAACCATGGGTGAGGAGTGCGTTGTATGGTGCACGGTCATTCATGGCGCAGGAGGTAAGCAGTGAAGACTGAAACCAGCCGCGATGCTGGTCCGATCCTTCCAGATACAAATCTGCCGGGAATGATAAATCCATGCGTCGGTGCAATACCGACGCATGAGTGGTGCCGGAATCGAACCATACGTCCAGCGTATCGGAAAGTTTGCGATATTGCGCCGCTTCTTCGCCCAATAACTCTTTGGCATCCAATGAAAACCACGCTTCGATACCCTGCTGCTCGACGCGCTGCGCGACCTGCTCGATCAACTCAAGCGTGCGCGGGTGCAACTGCATGGTTGCATTGTGGACGAAGAACGGCATCGGCACGCCCCAATTACGCTGGCGCGATACGCACCAGTCCGGACGGTTTGCAATCATCGCTTTCAGGCGCGCCTTGCCCCATGCCGGGTAAAACTGGGTGGCTTCGACCGCATTATTGGCGAGGTCTCGCAAGTTCACTCCCTCTTCCTTCTTCCAAATGGACTGCGTGGAATAAACGTGTTCCATGCCGATAAACCACTGCGGTGTGGAACGAAAAATGATCGGAGTTTTGTGCCGCCAGCAGTGCGGATAGCTATGCTGTATTTTTTCCAGGTGTAGCAGATGCCCGCTGGCCTGAAGCGTAGCAACAACCACATCATTCGCTTTCCATACGAACAAACCGCCAACCACCGGCGTGCCAGCGATGAATTTGCCATCATCGCCCACTGGGCTGTCATTAGGCAGCCCGTATTTTTGGCCAATAAAATAGTCGTCCAGGCCATGCGCCGGGGCGGTATGTACCAAGCCCGTACCCGCTTCCAGTGTTACATGGTCACCACAAATAATATTTACCCCACGTTTATCGAATGGGTGATGTAATGGCATGCCATCCAGTGCAGCGCCCTTGCAAGTAGCGAGTATTTCTCCATCAACGTCATAGCGATCCAGGCATGCCTGTTTCAGATCAGCAGCCAGCATCAGCAATCCGCGTGACGTTCGTACCAGCACATAGTCAAAATCAGGATGTACACTTACTGCCTGATTAGCGGGCAACGTCCATGGCGTTGTAGTCCAAATGACCGCATAAGCTTTCTCATCACCCGGCAAAGACACGCCAAAAGCCTTAGCCAATGAATCGTTACTTATGACTTCAAAACCCACATCAATCGCGGATGAAGTTTTGTCCTCATGTTCAACTTCAGCTTCGGCCAGTGCGGACTGACAATCCAGACACCAGTTCACAGGCTTGCGCCCCTGATAAAGATGACCGCGCTCGAATATTTTTCCCAAGGCGCGGATAATGTCCGCCTCGGTTTGGTGGTTCATGGTGAGATAGGGATTGCCCCAATCACCCAGCACACCCAGACGAATAAAATCCTTTTTCTGTCTCTCGATCTGCTCGGTGGCGTATTCGCGGCACAGCTCGCGAAAACGAGCGGGCGGCATCTCCTTGCCATGCTTCTTTTCCACCTGCAATTCAATCGGCAGACCATGACAATCCCAGCCAGGCACATAAGGCGCATCAAAGCCGGATAAAGTCTTGCTTTTGACAATGATGTCCTTGAGCACCTTGTTCACCGCATGGCCAATGTGAATGTCACCATTTGCGTAAGGCGGGCCGTCATGCAGAATAAACTTGGGACGTCCCAAGCTGGTGGCGCGTATTTTTTCATAGCGTTGCTGTGCCTGCCATTGAGCAAGCATCTGCGGTTCTCGCTTGGCCAAATCGCCGCGCATGAGGAAAGGTGTATCGGGAAGATTAAGAGTTTTTTTATAATCAATCATGTTGTATAAACCATTGCTTTGCATTGCACACATCGAGTTCAATTTGCACCGTCAAACTTTGCAGATCGAGGTATTTCACTTCATCGCGCAGCTTGTGCAGAAAATCCACGCGCAAATGTTTGCTATAAATTTCGCCCGAAAAATCGAAAAGATGCACTTCCAGTACTGGCTTTCCGTTTTGTTTCACCGTGGGACGTACACCCAGGCTCGCTACACCCTGCATTGGTGGCAGACCATCCCCCTGTACCCTTACTACAAAAATACCGGTAAGCGGCGGCCGATTGTGCTTCAACTGGATATTTGCAGTCGGGAACCCCAGCTGCTTGCCTAAACCATCGCCATGAACCACACGCCCGCCGATACTATAAGGCCGCCCCAAATAACGCTGCGCCGCACACAGATCACCTTCAACTAACGCAGCGCGCACCGCCGTGCTGGATATGCGTATGCCCTTGTGTGACACACTGTGCATGACATCCACTTTAAAACCTTGCTGGCTGCCTATCTTCTCCATCAGCGCAAAATCGCCGCTGCGTCGATTACCGAAACGAAAATCATCGCCAATCAGCACAAACTTCGCCGCCAACTTCTCATGCAGAGCATGAATGAAATCCACCGCGCTCATCTGTGCAAAACTGCTGTTAAAGCGACATACATATACCCGATCCACATTAAATGTCGCGAAAAACTCAAGCTTCTCGCGCATGCTGGTCAGCCGCGCAGGCGCATCCTGCGGTGTAAAAAATTCACGCGGATGCGGCTCGAATACCAGCACTGCTGTCGGAAGTCCGAGCAATTGCGCTGCCATTCTTAATTGCTTGAGTAACGCCTGATGACCCAGGTGTACTCCATCAAAATTGCCGATAGTTAATGCAACTGGGTTTTTGTCTGTTGAGTTAAGTCCGCGAAAAATCAACATTCAGGCTGAATCGCCGATAAAAAAGGAGTGCGATTATACCGTGAGAGCAAAGAATGGGAGCGAGACATTAGGAAAGGCTATGTCTCTGTTAATTGTTGAACTGAGTTCATTCCCAAAGCGGCGAGCAAAACTGCGCTGGGTGATAGGGTTTCTCTCAGCGGCGTGGCATTTCTGCGCCTGATCCTGCAACACATCCTGCCCAAAGGTTACCGCCGCGCCCGCAACTTCGGCTTTCTGCATCCCAACAGTAAACTGATTCCGTTGGTGCAACTGCGCAAACGTGTCGTGCTCCCCTCACAGCAATCACGCCCGGCGATACGCTGTAAATGTTGTGGCGGGGAAATGAAGATTATCCGCA
>JANMWF010000128.1:0-15551 GCA_031393845.1 Nitrosomonadales bacterium
GGTGGCGGCGGCGGACGAAGCTCGTCGCTTGGCTTATTTTTTTTTTTGTGGCCTATCTCAATTAAAAATCCGCTCTTTTGGGGTTCACTTTTTCCCCCCCCCCGCGCCTGGGGCGGCTTTCTCGTTGGACCGCGGGCCGACGCCGATATTCGTACCAGGCGCAATTGGCTCTATTGCGCATGGGCGGCATTGGGTTTGGCAGTATTGAGCAAGGGGCTGATCGGGCTGGTGCTGCCAGCTGCCGCGCTAGTGATTTATTCTGTGTTACAGCGCGATCTGGCACCATGGAAACGTCTCAATCTGGTGACTGGGCTATTACTGTTTCTGCTTGTCACTGCGCCATGGTTCATTTTGGTGATGAAAGCCAATCCGGAATTCTTCGAGCGTTTCTTCATCTACGAGCATTACACGCGATTTTCTACCAAGGATTTGGGGCGTTATCAGCCTTGGTACTATTTTATTCCCATCCTGCTGGCAGGTATGTTGCCATGGACCATTTTAATGTTTGACACCTTGCTACGCACTTGGAAAGGGTCGGCACATATCGGCACGGCATTTAACCCGGAACGATTTCTACTGATATGGGTGGTGTTTATTTATGCCTTCTTTTCAGTGTCTGGATCAAAGTTACCGTCTTATTTGCTGCCGATGTTTCCGGCTATGGCTTTATTAATGGGAAAACGGCTGGCTGAGATACGCGAGCGAGTATTGCTGTGGCAACTCGCTCCCGTCCTGCTGGTGCCGGTGGTAACGTTGGGATTCGCACCGTTTACAGAGCTGCTGGCAGAAACACCGCTAAAAATTGAAATGTATCGCGATTACGTAATTTGGGCCGTGGTGGCCGCACTGATTCTGCTGTTTGGGCTGATCTCCGGCATGGTTTTGTTGGTACGCAAAAAAAAATCTCTGGCGGTACTGGTGGTGGCATTAAGCTCTCTGATAGGCGTGCAAATTGTTTTATCCGGGCATAATACTGTGGCCAGGTGGCGTTCTGCGTACCACATTGCCGAGTCGATCCGTCCCTATGTCCAGCCCGATACCCCATTGTATTCAGTGGGCACCTACGAGCAGACTCTGCCGTTTTACCTGAAGCGCACCTTCACCTTGGTTGACTATCAGAATGAAATGGCATTCGGTATCATGCAGGAGCCGCAGCGCTGGATACCAGACATCGCCAGCTTCGCGAAAATATGGGATACGCAACCAGCAGCACTGGCGATCATGCCGGTTGATTTATACCCGCAACTTACTCAGCAAGGTTTGGCAATGAAAATTATTTTCGAGGACACGCAACATATTGTTGTGATCAAACCATGAACCTGATCAGCTTCGGCCTGATTTTCGCTGGCGTGATGCTCAATGTTGCTGCGCAACTTATGATCAAGGCCGGCACCAACAGCATTGGTTATTTCGAATTCAGTCGCAGTAACGTCCTGCCAATCGGCGTACGTCTTGCCGCCGAGCCGCACATTATCGGGGCAATAGCCTGTTATGGGCTAAGCGTGGTGATCTGGATACTGGCTTTATCACGCGTGCAGGTCAGTATTGCTTATCCACTGCTGTCTATGGGGTATGTTGTAAATGTGGTGGCGGCGTGGTGGTTGTTTAATGAATCAATCAACCCGGCTAAAGTGGCCGGCATCAGCGTTATTATTCTGGGCGTTATCATTATTTCCCGAGCATGAGCGAATTTCTTCCATTTTCTCGCCCATCAATTGATGAGGCTACTATTGCTTCTGTAGCGGAAACCTTGCGTTCCGGCTGGATTACCAGCGGCCCCAAGGTGCAGGAATTCGAGAAGCAACTCTCTGAGTATTTCGGTGGGCGTCCGGTGCGCACCTTCAACTCCGGCACCTGCACCATGGAAATCGCCCTACGTATTGCGGGGTTAGGCCATGGCGACGAAGTCATCACTACGCCGATTTCCTGGGTGGCTACAGCCAACGTCATACTCGAAGTCGGCGCAACCCCGGTGTTCGCTGACGTTGATCCGGTCACACGTAACATTGATCTGGACAAGGTTGAGGCGGCGATCACGCCGCGCACCAAGGCAATCATCCCAGTCTATCTGGCGGGCAAACCGGTAGATATGGATCACCTCTATAAGATAGCTGCCAGACATAAATTGCGCGTGGTCGAAGACGCCGCGCAAGCCATCGGTTCGACATGGCAGGGTAAGTCCATCGGCTCGTTCGGCGATTTCGTTTCGTTCAGCTTCCAAGCCAACAAAAATATCACCACTTCGGAAGGCGGCTGTCTGGTGCTGAACAACGCAGAGGAAGCCGCACTCGCCGAAAAATATCGGCTGCAAGGCGTCACGCGGAGCGGCTATGACGGCATTGAGGTGGACGTGCTGGGCGGCAAATTCAACATGACCGACATCGCTGCCGCCATCGGCTTGGGCCAGTTCGCGAAATTAAATGTGATCACCGCGCAAAGACGTAAATTAGCGCGGCATTATTTCGCGACACTCGGTAAAGATTTCGAAGCACAAACTGGCGCGCAATTACCTCAGGCTGATTTTGAAAACACCAACTGGCATTTGTTTCAGATAGTGCTGCCGGAGCGCATCACCCGTGCTGATTTTATGGCGCGTATGAAAGACAAAAACATCGGCATCGGTTATCACTATGCGCCTATTCACCTATTCAAACTCTATCGAGCACTGGGTTTTAAGGAAGACATGTTCCCAATTGCAGAGCGCGTTGGGCGTCAGATCGTTTCCTTGCCAATGTTCGCGGCGATGAATGAAAGCGATGTCGAGCGCACGTGCGTTGCGATATGTGAAATATTGAAAAATTAGCGCACGCTATGCTGCTGACCAACCCTTATTTTGCTTATACCCATTCCCAATTTCGTTAACCTCACCCTCTGCGGTAAAATGCTGCGCCATGAGTACGCCCCAACTTTCTGTCGTCATTCCTGTTTATAACGAAGAAGAAGGTCTGCAGACCTTGTTCGATCGTTTATATCCAATACTGGATAATCTCGGTATTAGCTACGAGATCGTGTTTATCAATGATGGCAGCCGTGACCGTTCGGCAGCCATCCTGCGCGAGCAATTCCAGCGCCGCCACGATGTAACGCGGGTGATCCTGTTCAATGGCAATTTTGGTCAGCATATGGCGATCACTGCGGGCTTTGAACATGCGCGCGGTGCGCGCGTGGTAACGCTGGACGCCGACCTGCAAAATCCGCCGGAAGAGATAGCCAAGCTGCTCGCCAAGATGGATGAAGGTTACGATTACATCGGTTCAATCCGTAAGCAGCGCAATGATAGTTGGTGGCGGCGTGTGGGTTCACGCGCCATGAACCGGCTGCGCGAACGAATTACGAATATCAAAATGACTGATCAGGGCTGCATGTTGCGCGCGTACGACCGCCCCCTCATTGATGCGATCAATAGTTGCAAGGAGGTGAATACTTTTGTCCCGGCGCTGGCCTATACTTTTGCGCGCAATCCCGCCGAGGTGATGGTCGAGCATGAGGAACGTGCGCTGGGTGAATCAAAATATTCGTTGTACAGCCTGATTCGTCTTAATTTTGACCTAATGACTGGATTTTCTGTCGTGCCCCTGCAATGGTTTTCCATGGCTGGAATTGCAATTTCAGTGATGTCAGCATTCTTCGTGGTCTTTCTTCTGGCGCGTCGCCTGTTTATCGGCCCCGAAGCGGAAGGACTGTTTACCTTGTTCGCCATCGCTTTTTTCCTGATTGGCCTCACCCTGTTCGGCATCGGTTTGCTGGGGGAATACATCGGCCGCATTTATCTGCAAGTGCGCCATCGTCCGCGCTATCTGATTCAAGCTGTATTGGACAAAACTGAATGACGCGCGTGGTAGCTTTTGCTTACCATAACGTGGGTGTCCGTTGCCTGTCTGTATTACTGGCGCATGGCATAGAGGTGGCGCTGGTAGTTACTCATCACGACAATCCGAAAGAGAATATCTGGTTTGCCAGCGTGGCCGAGTTGGCTGCGCTGCATGGGATTCCGGTCATCACACCGGACAATCCGAATACGGTGGAAGTGCTTGAGCAGATTCGAGCGCTACAACCAGACTTTCTTTTTTCCTTCTATTATCGCGAAATGTTTAAGCGCGAGTTGCTGGAAATTCCTAAACATGGTGCGCTCAACATGCATGGCTCGCTGCTACCGAAATATCGAGGCCGGGTGCCGGTAAATTGGGCCATCATTAAAGGCGAAACAGAAACTGGTGCGACATTGCATTACATGACTGAAAAGCCGGACAACGGCGCGGTGTTAGCGCAGCAGGCTGTACCCATATTGCCTGATGACACTGCATTCGAAGTATTTCAAAAAGTCACTGTAGCGGCTGAAATCGCGCTGAATGCTTGCTTGCCCGCTCTACTTGCAGGAACAGCAAAACCAGTAAAGCAGGATTTGAGCCAAGGTGGATATTTCGGTGGACGCAAACCGGAGGATGGCATTATTAATTGGTCGCAAGACGCACGCAGCATTCACAACTTGGTGCGTGCTGTAGCACCGCCCTATCCGGGTGCAACCACACAACTTCTGGGCAAATCCATGCGCATCCTGCAAACGTTGGTCACGACTTGCCCTGCAACGGGTGAAGCGCCCGCTTTCTACGTCAAGGAAGACAAGGCATACGCTATATGCGGGCAAGGCGAACTGCGCATAGTACGTTTTGAGCTGGATGGTGCAGAGGTGAACGCCACAGAATTTGTTACGCAGTATGGGACAGCTAAATTTGAATTCAGCGCGTCTATATACGCGTCTATATAATTGTTAAAGAATTTGTGAATCATTTATTGAATCGCCCGGATGGATTGGTCGTGACCGTTATGGGAATCTGTATAAGTTTAGTATTCATCATCCCCGCGCAGGCGGGAATAAAATTTTCATGTCCCAGTTAGCTCTTAAAATTGACGTTGATACCTATCGCGGCACGCGCGAGGGGGTGCCGCGTTTAGTAGAAACGCTGAAGCGGCATGATGTGCAAGCCACATTTTTCTTTACTCTCGGTCCTGACCACACAGGGCGTGCTATCCGGCGTGTATTCCGTCCCGGATTTTTAGGCAAGGTATCGCGCACCTCAGTACTGGAACACTATGGCATCAAGACGTTACTGTATGGCACCTTATTGCCAGGGCCGGATATTGGACGCAGCTGTGCACAGATATTACGCTCGGTACGCGATGCGGGTTTTGAAGTCGGCATTCATTGCTACGACCATATCCGCTGGCAGGATTATGTCGCGGGCAAAGATGCCGAATGGACAAAACGCGAGATGCAGCGCGCCGTGGATAGATTCATCGAGATTTTTGGCGTAGCACCCAAGGCGCATGCTGCTGCCGGTTGGCAGATGAACCGGCATGCCCTGCGCCTGATGCAGCTACTCGGTTTTGATTACAGCTCTGACACACGCGGCACACATCCCTTTACCCCCACTTGGGATGCCGAGATTGTTGCCTGCCCGCAACTGCCCACCACCTTGCCCACGTTGGATGAAATCATCAATCGGGAGGGGGTCACGCTGGAAAATGTTGTGCAGCACTTGCTGGGGCTGACTGCAAATCCCCCTGCTATGGGTCATGTATTTACACTGCATGCCGAGTTGGAAGGCGGCAAGTGGATGCCAGTATTCGAACAGCTCATCATAGGCTGGAAAGAACAAGGCTACGAGCTTGTTTCATTGCGCCAGTATTTGGAAAATCTTAAAGGCACTCTGCCACGGAATGAGCTGGTGATAGGGACAGTGGGTGGTCGTAGCGGGACACTAGCCATGCAGGGGAAATAAGCGCACGGGCTCCAGAATTTCAGTTTAGTTGGAGTTTGAGTGGCTTCTTACAAGTGGGGCTGGTAAAGTATTTTGTAAGTTATGGATAGAAATTAAGGACTTTTCGTGGGCGGTGGATATTAATAAAGTTTAAGTTCCAAACAAAATACCACACTACACTAGACTGCGAAGTGTGCCCGGTTGCGGCCAGCGTGTTTCGCTTCATAGAGCGCACTGTCGGCTCGTGCAAACACCGCTGTCGGAGTAGCGTCGTCGGACTGCTGGCACTGCACGACACCGATACTCACTGTCACTAATACTATCTGGCCGTTGGCGCTATAGCGCATGTCATTTACCTGAGAACGGATGCGCTCCGCCGTTTTCAGCGCCATATCCGCCGCTGTTTCAACCATGATAATGATGAATTCATCGCCACCATAGCGCGCTGCGTAATCCACGCTGCGAATCGACTGGCTGAGTATCTTGGCCACAGCTGCAATTACCTCATCACCCGCAATATGACCGTGGCTGTCATTGAGAGTCTTGAAGTAATCGATATCCATCATGAGCACGGCAAAGGGCCGCTGGTTACGCTTGAATCGGGCCAGCTCATCTTTCAGGATCGCATCGAGTTTACTGCGGTTATACAGACCGGTAAGACCATCGGTAATTGAGAGCATCTCAAGTAGCTTATTCTGTTGTTGTATGGCTTGATTTGTAGCCACTACTTCGGCATGACTATGACGCAGCTTGTCCGCCATCTGATTAAAAATCCGGGTGAGGTGACCGAATTCATCATTTCGTGTCACTGGCAGCCGCACGTCAAGATTGCCGCCGGCGATGCTGTTGGCTGCATCGATCAGATGCTGCAGCGGCGTGACGATTGAACGCCCCATCCGAAAAGCCACCGCTGTGACTACCAACACTAGTGCGCACACCAGTGCCAGAAACAGGTTGCGCAAATCCACCCAAACGGCGTAGACATCGGCACGATCTCGCTCTGCCACTACCGTGACCGGTAGCACAGCAGGCGTATCTGCCAACCCGATGACTTCACGATGCATTAGCCCTTGAAAGACCATGGACTCGCCGGGTCGTGCCAGCAGTTGCCGCAGTACCGCCGCATCTAGTGACAACAGCTTGGTTGTACTAGCGCGGCTGCTAAGCAGCTCCCTGCCGTTCTGGTCCAGCAATAGCACATCGCCCAGCGGTGATTTCGTCGAGCTTTTTAGATAGGGTTGTGCAGTACGTAGGTCAAGCACGGCTACTAATGCACCCAACAATATGTTGTCATATGACAATACAGGAACCGCAACGCTAAGCGTCGCGGTGGCGCGCTGCTTTTCCCAATGGGGTGGAACGAGCACAACGCCTTCGGTGAGCGCACTCTCCGGCCAGCTTTGCGGCAAAATTACAGCGGAGGGTGCCGCGGCGCTGCTGGCCACTATCTGCCCGGCAGCACCCACTACAGTTAATTCCAATATTGTGTCAAGTTTTGACTGCACCGAACGCAGATAGTGCGTCAAGGCCTGCGGAGTTTTATTGGGCTTTCCTGCAAGCGGATGAGCAGTCGCAGACAGTCCGTCGATGACAGCATTGGATGTGGACAATGCACGCACTGCATGGATGTGCTTATTGATCCACAGTTCCAACTCACGACTGGCCTGGCTTGCCAAGGCGCGCAGTTCACGGGTTACATTGTCGTTGATCTGCGCCTCGTTCTGGCGGAATGATAGCAACCCCAAGCCCAGCGACGGGACAAGCGTAGCTATGATGGCGAAAACAAAAATTTTGCTTTTGATGCTCTTCAACAATACCATCTGTATGAATTTCCTTGCTAAAAAAGAAAAGCTGTCGAGCTTGATGTGCTCGACCATAAGACAACTATCCTAGAAATAGCGTTGAAGTTGGTATTATTTGCTGAAAGTAAACATTAAAGATTGTAAATGATTAAAATGGATCAGCAACTAATTTTTTGGAATACAAATTAAATGCAAACCGGCAAAAGGATTTGCATCTCAACTGACCGAGGCACTGAATATTGCGGTAGGCCTGAGCCGCATGATTATCAATAACCGGCACCATTTCTTTTTTAAAGTGCGGAATCATATTGAATCAATATTACTAAATATTATTTCATACCAACTTCTTATTGATATTCTCCGAAATCTGCGCCAGCAATGTCCGCATTTGCACGACAATGTCCCGCGCTTGCTCAGCATCTCCATCACCCTTGAGCTGCTCTAACGCCTGACATAATTCACCAAAACCCATTGCACCCACAGTTCTGGCCGATGACTTGGTGCGGTGCCCCAGGGCGCTCAGCGTCGCCATATCTCCATTTGCCAGCGCAGTTTCGATCTCAACGATTGTTTCCTGAGTCAAGTCTAAAAACAGCATGATATATTTGCGGATTTTATCCGGTTGATTCCCCAATATTTTGGACAGTATTGACAGATCGATGATGCTTGGATCGTTTGTACCTGCTACTTCAGTTGTTTCCACCGCTGCAAACTCCAGGAATGAAGTTGTCACGGGTACACGCACAATCCGATCGGATCGCTGCACAAGCCATTTGGCAAGTGACGTAAGGAGTAGCTGGAACTCAATCGGTTTAGTTATGAAATCATCCATGCCCGCGTCGAAACAACGTGTCCAACTTTCACGCCCAGCATTGGCGGTCATGGCAATTATCCTCGTGGCCGCGAGCTTAGGGTTGGCCCGAATCTGACGGGTAGCTTCAAGGCCATCCATCACGGGCATCTGCATATCCATCAGGACGCAGTCAAAATGTTTTTCAACCAGCAGATCAAGGGCTTCTTTTCCGTTGTTAGCGATGACAACGGCTGCGCCAGCTTCTTCCAATAGTTCTTTGGCCACTTGTTGATTAAAGAGGTTGTCTTCAACCAGCAGGATGTATGAGCCTTGGATTATACCCAGATCGACCGATGGCACGGTTTGATCAGCCGTAACCGGCTTGGCGCCTCTGCCCAGCCGGGCAGTAAACCAGAAAGTGCTGCCCTTGCCGGGCTGACTCTCTACTCCAACTTCGCCGCCCATCATTCCGACCAGTTGTCGGCTGATGGCCAGCCCCAACCCGGTGCCACCATATTTACGCGTGATTGAAGCGTCGGCCTGATGAAATGGTTGGAATAGCTGGGCGATTTGTTCTGCGCTTATGCCGATGCCACTATCCTGTACTTCGAAGCGCACCAGACTGTCTGCTTCATCTGCGCCGACAACTTGATTTTCGATAATTCGGGCATGGACGACTATTTCACCCTTATCAGTAAATTTGATGGCGTTGTTGATGTAATTAAGTAACACCTGATACAGCCGCAACGAGTCTCCACGAAGTGGATGGGATAAGTCAGGGCCAACGTCAAACACAAGTTTCAGGGATTTGCATGTAGCGCTCTCACCAAGTTGACTGGAGAGATTCTCCAGTATTGTATCCAGCTCAAAATCCAGAACTTCCAACTCAAGTTTGCCCGCTTCAATTTTGGAAAAGTCGAGCATTTCATTGATCAGGCTCAATAGGTGCTGCGCTGAATGGTCAATCTTTGCAACATAATCAAGCTGCTTGGGATTAAGTTCTGTACGTCGCACCAGATGCGCCATGCCAATAATGCTGTTCATTGGGGTGCGAATTTCGTGGCTCATGTTGGAAAGAAATTCGCTCTTGGCCTGGTTGGCTGTCTCGGCCTGTTGCTTGGCTTGTTCGAGTTCGAAAGTGCGTTCCTCAACTCGAACTTCGAGACTTGCATTCAGATTGAGCAAGTCTTGCTCGGCACGCTTGCGTTCGGTGTGATCAATCCCGACTGACAGAATCATTGCGGTCTCGTCCGGCTGGCCGGAAAGACGCGAGTGATTCCAGGTGATTGCATATTTTTCGCCTGACTTGTTCATTAAAATGGAGTTACGCTGAATGTGCTTTTGCCCCCCCATAGCAAGATCCTGCAATGACTGTTGCATGTCTGTTTCAGCCGTTTCAGAGTAATCAGCTACCTGAACAAAACGCTTGCCCAACAATTCTCCCTCACTACAACCCGTTAACAACTCCCCATAACGATTAAGACTGTGGATCGACCCATCCGCTGACTGCGTCAGAATAATGACCTGTGCGGTATCGAGCAGGCTCTTATTAAAATCCCTCTCAATTGAAATACAATGCAGCATGTCCTGCAACTCTCCAGCATGTGCTGCCACTTCCTGCTCCAGTGTTTCCAACCGAAAGGACAAGGCGACCGCAGCCTCACTCAAGCTGTCAATTTCGTCATCCACAAAATGTCGACCACGTGGAGCAATTTTCGCACGTGCCTCGGCAAAAGCGCTTCGTCCAAGCAATGGAATTGCCCTTACTGCTCGCGTCATTCGCTGCAAAGGCGCATTCACAAGAAAAGCCAATAACAGCAAAGAGAGCAATGATGTCGCTAACTCGGCTTGTAAACGGCTTAACACCGATTTGCGAATTTCGGCCAAGGACTGCGTCAAATCATCGATCACCACTAGCATGGCGGCGGAATGCACGCCATTGGCATCATCCATAGTCACAAACGACAATTCGAACTGTTTGTCCTGGTAAGGAACTAATTGCCAATTTGTTCTATTTTGCTTAGGTGGCAAAGCCCGTAATTGATGGAGAAGCGGGAGATTTCGTTCTGAGCCACTCAGTGCGACCACCTGCAAGCCTAAGTCAGGCAGCGAATTTTTATCCGTAATAAGGCCGTTAGGGGCCAGCACGCCAAGATCGGCTCCGGATAAACGATTGAATGAAACAATCACTTCAGTCAGCGAGCTACCCAATACAATTACTCCAGCCACTTGGCCCTTCGAAAGGATCGGAGCTGCAGCAAACTGCGTGCATGTCTGTCGACAGTGCGTCCAATGCATGGCACGCTCTTGCGAAATTACGGCACGCACACGGTCATCCTGCTCTATATCAGAGGATGCATCCGCATGCCAAGCGGCCAGAGTGGCCCCCGTTCTGGAATGCACTTTCATGGAATTGATGTCAAGATCGAGCTGCAAGACAGGCCAGTAACTATCAAAGTGCTTACGAAGCCGCAGAGATGCCGGCTCCGACTGGAATGCACTTCTCGCGCCAACTGTCGCTAGCATGTTGGCCATCGTTTGCAAACGCAGAGCGGAATCAGTGCGCACAGCGAGAGCTTCAGAAATCAGGCGCTCGCGCGAAGCGGTACGTTGCTCTTCGAAGCGTGTCTGTAAATCACGAAAATGCAACCAGGAAAGTGTACCGTTGACCGATAGCATCACCACGCCCAGCGTTACTAACACTTTCCACTTCAGGCTTAAGAACCTGAATGTACTATGGCCTGAACCAGAGGGTAGGCTATCCGACATGAGAGACACTAAAACCGGAAGGAAGCCAGTAGCATGAACATGTCCCAACGCTGCACCAGAGCCGAAGGGTTAGGGTTATCTTGAACCGGCAAGTAGCCTGTGCCATCAACGCGATGATACTCGGCACGCAACATTAACTCAGGTGTCAAATCAAAGCGCATCCCTGCGGTCCAGTCTTTGGAAAAGCGAGTAAACCCCGGCCGGTGCGTGGCCGCGGCAAATGCCTTGCCATCACGATCCTCGCTATTGGTATACATCACATCGTAACGCAACAGTGCTTCCCACTTCGGAGCCAACCGGTAGCTACCCTGAACATAATAACTTTGGCCATGCGTGGTGAAATCTGGAAAGTTCGGACCAAAACTTTGAATTGAAGTCGGTCGTAGGGCAAATTCACTGGTCAGGCTCCAACTTTCGGCGTTGTATTGGGCAGAAAAGATCTTCGGCGTAAACTTCAGTTGCCCCGCCTGCAGCACATCCCCCACGCCAGGATTGTAGTGCGCATCAAGTTGCAAGGCGGTAAACCCAAGACGATACTTGCCACCGTCCCCCTCGAATATTGCCTGGAATACCGGCACCATTTTCGATTCGAAGATTCCGTTGGGGGTCAAGCCGACCAAGGCCACTTTGCTCGCGTCACTTCCAATCTGGGGTTGCCCGAGGGCGAAGGTCACGAACAGGCTGCCGGCTTCATAATAGCGATCGAGATAAAGCTCTGCTCCGTCAGACGCGACGGTAAGGTTGCGCGTGCGCTCGAAATAAATAGATTGCGGCAGAAGGATACTGGGACGAGTTAAAGCGACATCGCGTGTTTTGTTATACAGTCCATAGGCAATCTTCACCCGCCCCAAGCGAATCCCGCCACGGCCTTGCTCGTTCGACGATACTGTCCAGTCGATTAGCCCATAATCCAGTCGCACCTCGCTGTTATCGGTCGCCCCGGCCTTGTGCGAAAGCAACCCGGCGGATAGCTGTACATCGGAAGTTGGCCGCAGAGAACCATTTACTCCTATTTCTCTAAAATCTGTGCTCGCTTTTTTACTACTCTGACCGAGGAAGTTATTGTCGCTGGTGATCACCGCGCCCTGCGTAAGAAACCCATGCAGCTGCAAGTCGCTACCCATCAGATTTATGGCATGCGCAAACGTAGTCCAAAGCAAAATAATACCCTGGACAAAAATCACTGCTGCAGTCTTAGCGAATTTGAAGGATACGCACATTATTTGTGACCTCGTTTATTTTGATATAGCCGATCGCCCCTGGCGTTGATTCTATTTTTGATAACATCTCTTGTATTGAAACGACTTGCTCAGGATATTGACCCTGACCGGAAAATACCTGCCGATCCCACGCCAATCTCAATTGATGAGGGAATACTTGCAGAATATTCTTGCTGAATGCATCATGCTCCGGCGCATCATCCTTCATCACGAACACCTTGACCGGCGTATCTGCTGGCCATTTGTTCAGGCGCATGCCAAAAATAGCGCGCAACGAACTTCTGGAAATCACACTTTCACTGGTCGAAGGGAACGCAATGGCAACCATAGCCGTCTCTTGAGTGTCGGCATAAGAATTTGCAGTAATCAGGAATGCCGCCAGTATGTAAAACGGACAGGCTCGCCAAAGCAGAGCGAAAATACTAATGCCGAAAAAAAATTTCATCGCTGAAACGGGATGCAGCCGAATAGATTCGAACACAGGTTGATAATGGTAAAGTTCAGTGCGCTGTCTTTTGCTCCAAGCTTCATATCTGTCGGTTCTTTGGCAAAAAGTCGTGTATTTTTATAGGAGAGAATGCCTGGCCAGCGCGCGATTAATACGCTAGCCTTGCAAATTCAATGCATTCACGAACGTGAAGCGTGCAGGTACACCACTCAAATCCATGTGAAACAGCTCGCTTGCTTCGGATAAAAAAACACTGATCGTGGCGGAAAGTTAACTTTTATTTGCCTTGGCAAAATCGGGTAATCACGGATGCCAGCTCATCGCGTGCAATTGGCTTTATCAGCGTACCCAAAGGAGTCAAGCCAAGCTTGCTGGAATACATATCCATCCCGGATAACAGATGCTGTTGGGCTCCTGAGATTAGGATGACGTCACCAATGTAACCTTGCATACCAAGATGCATCAGAAAACCAACACCGTCCATTTCAGGCATACTGAGATCGCATATCAATATGTCCGGCTGTAATGATAACCCGGCTAACATAGCTAGCCCCTGCTCGCCATTTTCAGCCCTAATAACTTCGGTTACACCTAATTCGAGCAGCATGTCGCCAACAAATTCGAGTGTAAACTTGTCGTCGTCCAACAATAATACCCGTAGATTTTTCGCCGCTATTATCTGTACTGCACCGCTCTCGTTCGTGCCAACCTCAATCATACTAACCCCTTATTAATATTATCTAAAGTCCGCGTTAACAATAGCATGACCTCGCACTTGTTCGATACTTCCACCGCCCTTGAATTGCTCTACCTGACATAATTCGCCAAAACCTATTGCACCCACAGCTCTGCGATGACTTGGTCCGGTGCCCCAAGAGGCCCAGCCTCACCATCAATCGGGCCGGGAAACTTGGTTGGCTTTACAAAGGCTACCGAATCGTTCTTTCCCCATCCCGGTCAATCTGACTTGCCAGTTTGTACGGTGCATGTGGCTGATTCATTATTTTATCCAGCCTCAGTTAAAACATGTATTTTGGGGATTCGCTCCATTTACGTGATTCGCTTTTAAGTAAAACAGCACTCAATATATTGAACCTATGCAAACTCAGCATAGCTTTGAATACCCCTAGAATGAATAAATACACCACTTTCACAGTATTGCTCAGATAAGATTAATCACGGCTGCGCGATGGAAAACTTTAGGGAGCCTATGTAATAATTTAAAATAATTCAAACATACAGTCCGCTAACCTATGTTGCGCTGTGGTCAGCAATAACTCAGCAGCAGCGCTGGATACCGCTCCACTTTTGCTGTTGCTGGTAAAGGAAAAAATCTTTGCGCGCTAGTGGCGTAGTATCAGGATAATGGGTGGCATGTTGTGCAATATAGCGTTCGTAAGCATCATCCCCACTCAATTCGCGTATAGCGCGCCATACATATGACAATAACGAGAGCGGTTTGATACCGATTTCGATTGTTTTAAATTTATCGCGTTGCGCGGTGTACTGATGTATCTCCTCGGCAGTTTCAAACACAGGCAAACTAGAATCATTTACCGCGGACAATGATTCATTCGCGCTTCTTTCAGTCAATCCCGTACCCATGCTTCCTCCATTCCCGTCAACTGGTACGACACCTCGGACAATGGAGGTACTGGCTTGCCATTTAGGTAGCGGATGCAGACACGCAGCATGTCGAACACGATCAACCACAGCATGCAGACAAAAAACAGAGTCAGTACCGCATCAAGGCGCTGGTTGAAGATGAGCTGTGGTGCGATGACCGCCTTTTCTGGAGAAAGAAGACCTGATGCGAGCTTCGTGGCAAGGTCATTGGCAGCAGCGAGGAAGCCAATACGCACATCTGCACTGGTGATTTTTTCCCATGCTGCACTGCTGGTAATTATGATCAGCCAGACAAGCGGCAAAGCCGTAATCCAGGCATGCTTTAGCTTGTTGGACTTAACCAGGATGCCAGTGGCGACGCACAGCGCGATGGCGGCCAGTATTTGATTCGAGATGCCAAACAGCGGCCACAGGATGTTGACACCGCCATTGGGATCGATCACGCCAATATATAGAAAATAGCCCCAGGCCGCTACAATAATGCCGCTACTCAGCAGTACGGATGGATACCATGAGGTGCGGCCCAGTGGTTTCCAAATATTGCCTAGCATGTCCTGCAACATAAAACGGCCGACACGCGTACCTGCATCCAGCGTTGTGAGAATGAAGATGGCCTCAAACATGATGGCAAAGTGATACCACATGGCCAGCATGCCTTGACCAAAAGCGCTGCCGAAAATACTGGCCATGCCTACCGCCAGCGAGGGTGCGCCGCCAGTACGCGCGAACAGGGTAGCTTCACCCATCTGCTGCGCCAGCAAATTCATCTGCGCCACCGTAACCGGAAAGCCCCAGCTGGAAATTTTTGTTACCGCATCTGCCGCCTCCTTGCCGACTACGCCCGCAGGGGAATTGATGGCAAAGAACACGCCAGGGTCTAACACCGTAGCTGCAATAATCGCCATGATCGCAACGAAAGATTCCAGCGCCATGCCGCCGAAGCCGATCATACGAATGTCGCGCTCATTGCTAAGCAGCTTAGGCGTAGTGCCAGAGGCGATCAGTGCATGAAAGCCAGAGATTGCGCCACAAGCGATGGTGATAAACACGAAAGGAAATAACTTACCTCCAAAAATGGGACCGGTTCCGTCGACGAACTGGGTGAATGCGGGCATTTTTATGCTCGGCTGCATC
>JANMWF010000146.1:0-6404 GCA_031393845.1 Nitrosomonadales bacterium
AGCGGAGTGCAATCCTTGAAACGTAATCCGCTAAATCGAGCAAATCACCGAACAAGGTGTATGCGTGATTGATAGCGAATTTCAGCGATGACCACTACATCCGCGTAAAAAAACGACTATTCATTTCTTCCAGCCCCAGTGTTTGCAGCACTTCCTTCAATCGCTCAGTCGGACGGTTGCATGACAAGTTTTTGAAATTTGCGATAATAAGTTCATTTTTCATCGAATGCTCCCAACCCACCAGCTCGGTCACTGTTACCTGGTAGCCGTGAGCCTCCAATTGCAAACAGCGCAGCACGTTGGTAATGTGGCTGCCAAATTCACGAGTATGGATGGGGTGGCGCCATAATTCAGTCAAAATGTTTTTCGCCAGATCTTTGCTTTTATTTTTTCTTAGAACCACCGCTACTTCGGCCTGGCAGCATGGCACCAAGACGATAAATTGAGCATTTTTTTTCAACGCAAAGCATATGGCATCGTCAGTAGCCGTATTGCATGCATGAAGCGCTGTGACCACATCCACCTTGGCGGGCAAAGTCGCTGACTCAATAGACTGTTCTACCGATAGATTGAGAAATGACATACCTGAAAAATTTAGTCGTGACGCCAGCTCTTGCGAGTGTTTGACCAAATCATCACGAGTTTCGATGCCGTAAATATGCGATGCATCGTTCAACGTCTTGAAAAACAGGTCGTAAAGGATGAATCCCAGATACGACTTGCCTGCCCCATGATCCACCAGTTGAATGTTGTGGTGACTTTGCTTGATTTCTTGCAGCAACGGCTCGATGAATTGATAGAGGTGATAGACCTGCTTGAGCTTGCGTCGGGAATCTTGATTCATCTTCCCATCTCGAGTGAGAATATGCAGCTCTTTAAGCAGATCCATTGATTGGCCAAGCTTTATTTCATGCATACCGTTCCCAATAGGCTTCGTTAAAACAAATTTTATCCCCTAAGAGTTTAAATATAATAGCAATTATAATCAACTTATTGAGTGATAATATTTAACTAAAATAGAAGGCTGCGTGGCGACGACTGTGTTCCTTGCTAGCAACTAAACTGGCAAGGAGATCGAACCATACGAGCTAGAGATACTGTAGCGCGACAATTGGTACCGTGCCAACGCATTTGTCCACGCGACTGCATGCGTTTGACGAAGCGGCCCGAGCAGTGAGGTAAGCTAAAAAAATTGACACCAACGTTTTATTAAACTTGAGACGAAAACGTTAAATGAAATAAAAAGTACCAAAAGCGATCTACAGCAAGCGATTTCGAGAACAGGCGGTCAAGCAAGCAACGGAAGAAGGGTTGAGTACTATGGGATCGTCGCAACATTTAACGTTGCCGCCTTTTCAACCTTGGCGAACTGAATAATAGTGCTGCAAACAGGCAAATTGGGCGAGATCGGTTAGACACAACATACACCCTCACACCCTTCCTTTATTTCGATTCGTATGACCACTGACTATCCGACTCATAGCCAGATGCCAGTAGACTGGTAATTTTTTCGGGAGGCATGGGTTTGCTGAAGTAATAGCCTTGCATCTCATCGCATTCCTGATTTTTCAGGAAAGATAACTGCTCGGCAGTTTCCACTCCTTCAGCGATTACTTTTAACTTAAGACTGCGCGCCATATTAATGATTGTGCTTACAATCGCAGCATCGTCCGAATCAACTGTTATATCGCGCACGAATGATTGATCGATCTTGAGCTTATCGATAGGGAAACGCTTGAGATAACTTAAGCTAGAGTAGCCAGTGCCAAAATCGTCCACTGCGAGTTGCAGTCCCATTGCCTTTAGTTCCAACAACAGTGCAATCGACGCTTCGGCATTATGCATGACAGCACCTTCGGTAATTTCCAGTTCAAGACCAGACGGGTCGAGACTATACTCACATAAAATTGCCTTAATCATTTCGATAAAATTATTTTGACGAAACTGCACTGTCGATAGGTTCACCGCCATGGTTATTTCCGGTAAACCTAGCGTGCGCCATTCGCTGTTCTGCCGACAAGCTTCACGCAATACCCATTCGCCGATCGGAATAATCAAACCGGTCTCTTCCGCGATAGGAATGAAATATCCTGGTGAAATCATTCCAGCCTCGGGATTATTCCATCGCAACAATGCTTCTACACCAATGATGCGACCGCTACGCAAGTCCACCTGGGGCTGATAATGTAAACAGAACTCTTGACGTTCTTCTGCATGACGAAGTTTCTGTAAGATCGAAATGCGTTCAAGCGCAAGCTTATTAAGTTCATTAGTAAAAAATTGGTAATTGTTGCGCCCATTTTTTTTAGCGTGGTACATCGCCGCATCAGCATACTTAATCAAGTGATCTACATCACATCCATCTTCGGGAAATATGCTGATGCCGATGCTAGTGGTTATTTCGATTTCATTGCTATCTATCATGCACAGGCCAGAGATGGCCTCTAACAGCTTGGCCGCAATAACAGCAGCATCATCTACAGTTTTCAAATCCGGCAGTATGACGACGAACTCGTCCCCCCCTCGTCTACTTACCGTATCATTAATGCGGCCCACACTGCTTATGCGTCTAGCAACCTCTTGCAATAGCTTGTCACCAACAAGGTGGCCCAGCATGTCATTAATAGCTTTGAAATGATCGAGATCAAGACACATGACTGCCACTTTGCGGTTTTCTCGGCCAGCAAGGGAAATAGCCTGAGCTAAACGATCCTGTAATAGCAGGCCATTGGGAAGGTTGGTGAGAAAATCATGAAGCACAACGTAGGCCACGCGTTCTTCTGCCGCCTTACGCTCGCTGATATCGGAAAAAACGCAGATATAGTAGCTGACCTCACCGCGATCGTTCTTCATGGTGCTAATGCTTAAATGCTCGTCATAATTTTCGTCATTTTTTCGTCGACCGATCATCTCGCCCTGCCAGCGTCCAGTCTCGTCAATGCTGCGCCATGTTTCATTGTGAAGCACGTCGTCCATCAAACCAGGATGCAACAGGTGCAGGCTCTTACCTATCAAATCGTTAGCGCTATAACCGGTAATTGCGGAAAAAGCCGGGTTAATAAATAACATGAATTTGTCGGCATCCATGACAATTATGCCTTCTTTTACCCTATCAAATATATGCGCGAACAAACTGAGTTGCGTATCTTTTTTCTTACGTACAACATGATTCGCGGCATCTGGATCAATTTGTTGGTTGGAGCTAGATAAGTCCTGCATTACTGCACCCCATAAGTGAAGTGTTCAAATCCTAGCTGGCCAAGGATGTGGGCAATCGTAGCATGTGATTTATCAGCTGAGCCACAATTCAGCGATTGTTCAAACAAATTCAAATCAGGCATGACTTTTCTCATCGTTCATGTTCCGTGGTTGCAGGATTTTAATTATTTAATCAGCCATTACAGTATGTTATGATTAAATACAAGTTGTTATTTTACAATTCATATCCCATCGTCCGCTGTATCCCAGTGTCCGAGTAAAGTACAACTAGGTAAACGGTAAATCTGCGGTGCCTGAGCCTATAGCAGCAATTTCATGCACCGCCTTCATAAATCCTGCTTGCTCATGCAATTGCACCAACGTATCTGGATGGTGGCGGCCGCGCATCTGCGCGAGGCGCGCTTTGCTGGTTGCTGGCATGTCCCATTTTAATCCAGCTAGCAATTCATCTGCCAAGGACGGCTGGTTACATACCAACACCATATCACAACCGGCCTGCAACGCCGCTTCCGCACGTTGCAGGATACCGCCCGCTACCGTGGCACCTTCCATGCTAAGGTCGTCGCTAAAGATACATCCATTGAAGCCCAGTTCACCACGCAGAATATCTTTCAACCATTTTTTTGAAAAACCCGCTGGATATTTGTCCACATTTGGATAAATTACGTGTGCGGGCATGACCGCAGTCAGACCGTAATTGACCATCTGACGAAATGGAATCAGGTCGCACAACTCAATGTCAGTATAGCTGCGCTCATCTATCGGAATTTCCAGGTGTGAATCGGCGTGTACGTTGCCGTGTCCAGGAAAGTGCTTGCCCACAGTGGGCATGCCACCCTGTTTGAGGCCCAATAACAGGCTATGCGCCAGTTCGGCTACGGCCTGTGGCTCGGAATGAAAGGCACGGTCACCAATCACTTTGCTGATACCGAAATCTATGTCTAGTACCGGGGTAAAGCTGAAATCCACGCCACAAGCACGCAATTCTGCAGCCAGTACGTAGCCTACCTGCTGCGCCAGATGCTTGGCGCGGCGCGGGTTTTCATCCCAAATATGACCCAGCTCGCGCATCGCCGGGATGCGCGTGAAACCGTCGATAAAACGTTGCACTCGCCCACCCTCATGATCCACAGCGATCAGTAGCGGCGGAGTACGCAGGGCATGAATGCTGGCTGTCAGTTGGGCAAGCTGGCGGGGAGATTCGTAATTACGCGCAAACAGGATTACTCCACCCACCAGTTCATGACGTAAACGTGCTTCGTCTTCCGCAGTTAGGGTAGATCCTACTATATCCAGCATGCATGGGCCGATCCCCATTCAATTTCTCTTAATGATCTTTATGTGATTCATGACAGGTGCCCTTATGACATGCATTGCGAATGGTTAGACTTTTCCCTTGAAGGAAATATCGAAGCGATAAATTTCGTCCACTACTGCGCGCGATTCTCGGTGTAGCTGCCTTCACAATGTAATTCTTAATTATCTTTTTCCAAAATCACGAATGCTAAGGCAACATCATGGTCATCACTGATACTTAGATGGTGGTGTGTCAACCCTAATTGCATTAGGTACGCAGCCAATTCCGCATCAAATTCAAAAATAGGTTTGCCAAAAGCATCGTGCGCCACACTGATTTTTTGCATGCTTACGGGATAACGCAAGCCGCTACCTATCGCTTTGGCTAGCGCTTCCTTGGCGGCAAAGCGCTTCATTAGCAGGCGCTCAGGGAAGGTATGAACACGATACTCCATTAATTCCTGTTGGCTCAAAATGCGCTGTGCGAAGCGCTCGCCGTAATTGGCATGCACTGCCTTGATGCGTGCATAAGCCACGATGTCAGTGCCGATACCAAGAATCACGGTGGCTAAGCTTCCATGCTTGATGAATGAATGCCAATTAGCAGCGATTTCATCTTTTTCACTGCTTGCTCCAGACCAATGAATAGCGCCTCAGCAATTATGGCATGACCGATGTTAAGTTCGCAGATATTAGGGATAGCGACGATAGGTTGTACGTTGTGATAGTTTAGACCATGTCCGGCATTCACTTGCAAACCGAGCGCATGGGCATGCACCACTGTGCGCTGAATGCGCGCCAATTCTTGTGTCTGATGTGATACGCTGGCCGCATCAGCATATTTTCCCGTGTGTATCTCTACTACCGGAGCGCCTGCAGACCGCGCCGCATCCATTTGTTTTTCATCCGCGTCCACAAATAATGACACACGTATACCCGCCGCCGCACAGCACTCACAAGCGCGCTTCACACTATCAAAATGCCCCACTACATCCAACCCTCCCTCGGTGGTCAATTCTTCGCGCCGTTCCGGTACGAAGCAGACATCGTGCGGCTTAATGCGCAAGGCAATAGCCAACATTTCGTCGGTGATGGCGCTTTCAAGGTTCATACGCGTTTGCAGCATATCGCGCAGGATTTCCACGTCCCGATCCTGGATGTGGCGGCGGTCTTCGCGCAAATGTAGTGTAATAACGTCGGCACCCGCTGCCTCACCAATTAACGCCGCCTGAATCACATTGGGGTAACGCGTGCCCCGAACTTGACGCAACGTGGCAACATGGTCAATGTTGAGTCCGAGTTTGATCATATTTTTTGTAGGTCCCTTATTAATTCGCGCGTATGCAATGTTTTACCCGCGAGATGATGATTCAGTAACATGCGCATTAACTGCTTGCTCTGCTGCGCACTAACTGCATCGCGGTAATCATCAGCCGCCATATCTTGCAAGGTTTTGCCCAACATCAACAAGCCTTCTGATACATCTGATATGTCAGAATCATTTGGTGCAGCACGCACCGCACCACGTTCAAGCACATAACGATAGGGCGCAAAAGAATTAATCGGCTCACCGCTGTCAGCTTCCTGTACTAATAAAAGCGCATAACCCAACTCTTGCAACAAATGTTTTTCAAAACAACGCAAGATGGCGGCATAGTCCGCTTCATTTGCTAGCCGTTGCAGGGTGTGCTGGTAATAATCGAACAGTTGTTCGTGCGGATCATCGCGCACCATCAGGTTAAGTAGCAA
Organism: Nitrosomonadales bacterium; assembly: GCA_031393845.1. Taxonomy (GTDB): domain Bacteria; phylum Pseudomonadota; class Gammaproteobacteria; order Burkholderiales; family Gallionellaceae; genus Nitrotoga. The sequence continues at coordinate 6,265 of JANMWF010000146.1, forward strand.
TTCATTCAAATAGAAACCACACAGCAATGCCGTTCCCTGTAATTGCGGCTGGCCACCCGGCCACTCGGCACGGTGCAAGGTACGCAATTCATGTTTGCCAAACCAGCTTAACATTAATGGCTGAAAACCCATTAATAAGC
>JANMWF010000164.1:0-4135 GCA_031393845.1 Nitrosomonadales bacterium
ATTGGCAGGTGTAGCAGTTCATTACCCTCTGTTGGATGAGGATATTGTTACGTTTGCAGCGCAACTTCCCCCTTCTCTTGAGGCAAAAAATCTTTGAGGGCTTCCTTGAAAAAGTATCTAAGCTTCAACCCTTTTACTTTAAGAGAAGGGGGAAGTTGCGCTGCAAACGTAACAATATCCTCATCCAACAGAGGGTAATGAACTGCTACACCTGCCAATTCACACATTTGGTTAACCTTGCGCAAATCGTTGTCAGCTAAAATGAATTTTAAATCCAGATTAAGGAGGCGATTGGTAGAAGAAGTGGAATCGGTACGCCCATATTCTGCTCGCAGCAGTGCGTTCGGTTCTTGGTGATTCACTTGAGCCAGAAAGTCAGCAGTGAATATCTCGTTCGGCGAAGCGCGATGTAAAAAATTATAAGTTTCCAACCGATCTGGTAATGGAATTCGAGCTTGCGCGATGTAGCTTTTTAACTTTCTCAATAATGGGATATGTTCTATGCCCGGCATGCCAGACATAACAGGCTCCAATATGCTATGCCGTAGCAATGCAGGCACCAGAGAATAAGCTTCGAATATTTTTTGTTTGGCATAGCGCGCGTTTCCGCCAAAAATTTCGTCCCCGCCATCCCCCGCCAGCATTAGCCGAATGCCTTGTTCTTTGGCTAATTTGGCACAACAATACGTAGGGACTGCTGATGCATTTCCAAAGGGTTCGTCGTAGGTTTTGGCAATCAGCGGGATCGTATTAACGACATCTTGTGCCGTAACATAATATTCGTGAGCACGGGTACCAAAATGCTTGCTCGTTATCCGCGCAAACTCCATTTCATCATATCCTTCGGCTGCAAATCCAATAGAAAAAGTATCTGCCGGTTTATTAAATGACTGGGCGAGTACCCCCGCGATAGTAGAGCTGTCCGTACCACCACTTAGAAAGGCACCTACTTGTTCATCAGTTACCGACCTTCTTAGGGCGGTTTGCAGTAATTTTTTGAGACTTTCCTGGCGCTGTGTAAAGTGGCTTTGACCTGAATCAGCATACTTCAGGTGCCAATAAAAATTCGTTTCAACTTTCCCATTTTGGAATAGCACATACTGTCCGGGCAGTAGCTTGCGTACATTTTTATATATACTTCCTGGAGAAGGAACTACATGAAAAAATAAATAATTAAATATCGCTTGAGGATCAATCACTCGTTCCATATCGGGATGAGCGACTACCCCGTTTGTGCTGGTTGCGAAAATAAAATGGCCCTGTGGTGCGGCATAGCAAATGGAATAAATACCCAATCGATCAATGGCGGCAATAACCGTACCTTCCTGTGCATTAATAACGGCAACGCAAAAGGCTCCATGCATATCCTCAAGAAATGCCTTCCCTAATTGGAAATAGGCTTTAGCCACTGCAGCGGCTAAAGTTTTATCTCGGGCCAGCTCATTTAACTCATCGCTTCCCCAATATGCATTGCCGACAATAGCCACCTTAAGCAAGCCTTCTTCATGATAACTTGCTTGGTCAATTTTTGACCAAGCCGCTAACCCCTCACTAGATCCATAAAGCGCGTGCATCGAATCGCTTTTTTCGTCAGTCATAGCATTCACCATGACGTCGGTTATTTCCTTAGCATGAATGGGATCACTTTCGCTACCGAACCAACCACACATTCCCTTCATGTAATCTCCTTGTAGATTTTTCCAAATATAAATACATGTGAAATGGACGTTCGCTTGCCGAAACGATGAAGGATAAACTCTCCATTCGCAAGTCTGCGAGTACTTACGGCGGTAAAGCACAGAAGCGAAGCTTGTCCAAAGAACAGATTTTGTGCTGGTAGCACGAGATCGCAACGGTGCGACCATTGATGCCATCATGTCTCAATTTACTTTTGTAGCGCTCAAGTAGACACTGATTTCTGTCTTGGATAAAGACGTTGTGTTTTGTAGTGACGGTTGCGCCGTTTATAGCACTTTTGCCAAAGAAACTGATATAGGCCACAAGGTTTTCAACCTGTCTGCTGAAATTCTAGTGATCGATAAAGTGTTCCATACTCTCGCAGTTACTTCGTAACACAGCAGCTTAAAATCACTCAATTTTCATATACAGCAAAGCAGCGTGAAAATGATTCGTCTACGTGTGCTCTATTTATTGCCGCTGTGTCAGGTTTTCGCTTTGTAGATGGGCAAGATAGCGTTGTAATAGGATGGCCATCGTGCCATTCAAGTGGATGAATTCGCAGCCGGCACGCTTCTTGATCTCGCCATTGTGCATGGTAATTATAAAAATATTTTTCACTAATATCGTGGCAGTTAGCATGCCAATATTTGGCAGATTAATATTGCAGATTGGATAAATCTTCCCTGGCCGAAATTCGGTATCTTGCTCTTGGCATTCCAGTGCCACTCCTCCGCCACTAATATCCATGATGGTTGGACAGTTCTTGAGAACTGGTGCGCCCGGCTTTGCTGGAATGACACAAGTGAGCGGTTTTTTTACGGGGACGAGCAAGCGGAAATAATCGCGTCGTTGTAAGTGCAATAGGCTATTCGGCATCGGCAAACATAATGTTTTTTTATTTTTAAATAAAGCGATATCGATGTTGTGTGCTATGAATTGCACTTTCACCCGTAGGTGCGAACTGACGAATATTATTTTATGGCTTGGCAGAATACGCTGGTTGTCTGTCTCCCTAGAACTTACATCCAGCCACACATTCTGCTCGTCAACTCCAAGCAGCGTGGTCAGGATGAAATCATTTTCATCGTCAAAGTAGAGTGCCGCGAGTGTGCCTGTTCTCGTAATGCCGCGCAGGATGGACTGAATTTCTTTTTTCGAGTGTATGCGAAATTCACTATTTTCACCATCTGAAAGCAGTTCAATTTTTAACGGGATTTCTATTTCTTTGACCATGCTGCACCTAATTAAAATTTGTACATTTTTTAATTATACCGAGACTTTTTTTCGGCTATGCTTAAAATAAAGTACCCAGCAGCAGGCTACGGGATACTAACACCGTTGGCTATTACCAGCCTTCGCTGCAAGCAACGGGGAATTTATCCGAAGAGATTAAAGGAAAGTTCTCTCTCTTGGAAGACGAAGAGAGAGGGAAGCTCAATAGTAGCCGAACTTATAGCGATTGCTCCATCAATTTGTGATATACGAATGCCAACAATGGAATCGAGCTCTCGGTGGGTACATCGACAAATTGGAGGCCGAGGTGACATGGTAAATCGGTATTTTTGAACTGGTTGGTATTGACGGATTGAATCACGGTATCGAGTTCCAGGAAGGCCTCGACACCGTTGACGATCACCTTGAACTTGATTCTAATCCTCTGGCCTTTGTGACCGAACACTTTTTTAAGTCCTATCATCGCACCGTCAATGCTTATATTAATGATGGTTCCGGCTTCTTGGAGCTTAACATCGTCGTAGCTGGTGATAGCGCAAATCACCTTGACCTTGGCTCGATCGCACTTACGCACGACCAGCGACCGAACCTCCCGGGGATAGGCGAGGTGTAGATAGGGATAGGGCGTATGTAGGCTTTTGAGTATATGCGTCGTAAATGCAAAAGCACTCCTGCCCGAAAACACTCTCAGGATGAACGAATGGCCAACGCGCATCAATTGATATTGTCCGTCGATCATCGGCGTGGTCACAAGTACGCTGTGACCATGAGAAAACCCGATCAGCTTGGCTGAATAGCGTTCATCGGCACCGTCGGTCAGAATTTGCAAGTTGACGAGATCGCCTATCTGAAGGCGTGCTTCCTCCAGTGTGGTTGTTTTCTCGAATATTTTCTCCTGCTCCTGTTGATTAATTGAAGTCATTAAAAGGTACCCTTACGAAATGGGGTTGCGATATGCAAATATATTTTTTGAAAGCGATAATGGAAATTCCTCGCTTTGCTTATACAACATCGACCGAATCGACATGTCTATCACCATTGTGTGAGATTTTCGCTTTGTAGATTTGTAAGGCTAAGTTAAAGCAGGACCTGATTAGCCATAAAGTTCAGTTGCACAATAAAAGAGCCGTCATTACCCCGCCGGCGGGGATCCCGCAAAAAAAATAGAACCGCACAGAGGGACAGAAAATCAGTTTTGTTAAGCTTAGCGGGGGGTTGATGA
>JANMWF010000192.1:0-3864 GCA_031393845.1 Nitrosomonadales bacterium
GGCATTACTCAAATAGACACTCATTTTTGATACGACCATTTGGTATCTCAATCGATGCGACTCTCTCACTTCTGCATTAATAATAGCTGAGTTCAAGGCCTGAAAGTTGTTCGGCTGTCCGGGTTGCTGAATCAGATTAAGCATCGTCATCTCCTGTGAATGTACTGGCGCAGGATAATGAAGTAATGTTTCAGGGGAGTTACATAAAAATGAAGAATTTATTAAAGTGGTGCCGCGTTGCTCTTAGCAAATTCCGAATTGGTTCAAATAATCCACAAAGCACGCCATACATCATTTCCTACGTACCATATTAAATATGGCCTGCTGGTTATTCGGCTGTTGCACCATGCCCAAGATATCGATGCAGGTTATTTTTTTAAGACATTGGCATCGGTTTTTTTCATTAACCAAATTTACAGATGACAAGGGGCATGATTGATGAGGCGGATTCAACTCTGAAATGCAACTGTTGTAATATATTAAGAAAAGTCATCTTCAGACTCTCCACTGTAGATGGCGAGAAGCTCAGGGCTGATGAGGCAGTATTGCGGCGTGTCGCGTAGGGAGAGGGCACTGGCCCGCTTCCTAGACAGAGCGCTGTTCGATTTGGAATAAAAAGACCACTGTTCAAGATTGGTTAAGAACAGTGGTCTTTTTCATCGGATTAGCCAGTATGTTATCCAGCCAAATATTTCAATGGAGTTACAGAGCCAGTGTTTATTGAGTCTGTCGCATGGACACCAACATGATAAGCCAGAGGAACATGTCAACAGATTGTGCGGCAAAATATCCGACAGTCGGTTAGCCAATATTACCTAAGAAATCCTGTTTGCCCACCTCGACTCCGTTATGCCGCAAGATCGCATAGGTGGTAGTTACATGGAAATAAACATTTGGCATCACGTAATCGAGCAAGAAAGACAAACCTTTAAAGGTGAGTGTCTTATCGTGCATAGGCAGGCTGATGGTTTTATCCTCAGTGCCATCAATTTGCTCTGGTTTGAAGGTTTCAAGCAAGGCAATCGTCTTATCTAGTCGTACCATTAGCTCTGGGAAGGTGGATTCGTTATCTTCATGCTTCGGCGGCTCAACGCCTGCAAGGCGGCAAGTGCCGCGCTTGGCAATGTCTGAAACGATTTGCACCTGGCGTGAAAGCGGAAGCATATCTGGGTAAAGTCTTGCATTGATTAGAACCGATGGGGCAATTTTTTTAGCCTCAACGAAAGCATCAGCTTTCTTAAGTATTGCCCGTAAGTTACTTAAAGTATGAATCATGGGTGGAACAGAAGCCTGATACATGGAAATAGACATGGTAATTTCTCTTTAAAATTTACAGTTATCCTCTAACGTAGCTTTACTCTCTCAAATCGCTCCCGTTAGTAAAATGGCAGTACGGTCAAGTTAGCTTTGACCGGTTAACGTGAAGTTAAGCCCATCGCACTCCAAAGAAACGCATAGGAAACAGTGCGACGCGAAGTAGAACTCATCTGGCGTTTTGTCGTCAAGCGAAGAATGCGGCCTTTAGTGGTTATAGAACTTGAAATGTTTTTCCAAGCCCTGTTTTGCATCATTTACGCAGCTGAATTGGCAAAATAACCGTGCAACTCTACACGAATTTAAATACTTGAGAGGGCTATAACACACCACGCTCTATCTCTTGTAGATAAATAAAAGCGGGTGCTTTTACGCCAGCCTTTTTTCTGATTTCAACCAACTCAGGAGACTCGAAAAAACGCCGGGCATCCTCCAGCGAGGTCCACTCCGAGAAGTGTACGATGTTGTTTGCATCATTGTCGTATCGCAGCAACTGGAAGCTGATTTCTCCGGCGCGCTTTCTAATATCTGCTGCTTGGTCAAAAACCACCTTCCATGCAGGATAAGCCTCGACCTCATGAATAATTAAAACGTGTTGCATGTAAATTCCCTTGATGTGTACTCCATCGTAAAAAAATCAGTGCTATTCAGCTTTATCGCGTAGCGCCAATATTGTCTGCCGGATCAGCTCGATTTCAATACGGCGAGCCGTCTTTGTGTGCAAACTGCCATTTATCTTCGACCAAAGCTGCCTGTAAGTCATCGTCGGGATACACGGCCGAATCTCCTGTGCTGCGGTCACCTACTTCAAGGTAACTCACTTCTTCACTTGTGCGATTAACCAAGTGGTGCCCGTCGCCCGTACCAGCCTTGAATCCCGCACACATCCCTGGACAGAGTTGTGTTTCTCCAGCATCGGTAAGCAACACGGGATTGCCGTGCAAAATATAAATGAATTCGTCCTGCTTGGAATGGGCGTGCCGTAAAGCTGAACAGGCACCGGGCAATAGTCGGGTCAGATTTACCCCGAAGTTTGAAAGACCAAACAAATCGCCGAGCGGACGCTTCTCTCGACCTTCCATTCGTGAGGCGAAAGGTTCTGGGTAATTCGATAATTTAGTACGTGGTGTGGCTTGTGTTGCCACCACGGCTACGATAACGTCTTGATCGTTCATAGTGACTCCTGGTGTATTGGACGCATGTCTAGTGCGTCCCGCTTGACCGTAATATCAGGCCGCTTTTCCAATATCTCGATTTTGAGACCGGTCTGTTTTGGAACGCCAGCACCTGCTGACAGCGGGTAGTCCATTATGGAGCCTGTTTTCTGATAGCCGCGCCTCTGATAGAAAGAAATGAGTTCACTTCTGGAGGATATAACAACCATAATAAATTTATCGGAGCTGAAATATTCGCTTGCGTACCATTCAGCATAGGCGAGCATTTGTTTTCCAACCCCCGCTCCTTGCAAAGCTGGATTAACTGCGAACATTCCAATGCAGCTATTGCTGCCGTCTTTCTCGATATGAATACAAGCCACAATCTCTGATCCCTTGATGCCCAAAAGAATTACGGAATCTGGCTTTGATATTATGTCCACAACTTGATCGATGTTTGTTCTGCTCCCAGACACCAGATCGGATTCATGCGTCCAGCCATATGCACCTGATTCTGGGCGATACGCCATATTGACGAGATTAGCTATTACCTCTGCATCTAGCTTCTTAGCTGCTCGGAATATATCAATGCTCATGAGTGGGATTGAGACCTAACGATATGGTAAAAAAATTTCCTAAGGTTTGGGCTTGGTTTCCTTTAGCCCCTGCCTCGCGATAGCGCTCTTGCAGTCCTGCCAGCCTTTGTCCCTACAAAATCTCCACCAACATAGCATGGTTACGTGCCATGCTCGTCACAAATGACCGTTAACCAAGCGCGCCAATTTAATATTAGCAAATAATCTATCAGGTACCCGTTTTTTGATTCATTACTCACTCGGTATTCATAAACCTGCCTCTATCGCAGGTTTTAAAAATTGTCCGCTTTTTTTACCTTGATTGGGAAGCTGCGTGGGGCGTAGCCCGAAGCAGCTTCCCAATCAAGGCGGCACGCTTGGCGGACGGTTCAAGCGGCCTGTTTCAATGCTTGGGGTAGTCTCTTTTCTTCTCGGTTGTAGTCGGCCAGCTTGCGTGGTCCATGGAACACCGCCAGATTGCCTCCAATCCATGGCACGAAAGCTGTTCCTTGTCCCTGTACCGGACAGGCAAACTTGGCGTTGAAAGCAGGCATATGGGTTTCTCGTAAATAGCGGTTGGCGACTTCCCGGTCGGTAATGCCTGCGAGAGTTAGTTCGTTTGGTAGCCCGTCCCTGGTGAGGGCCGAATGCCCGCTCAGATTGCCCTCTTGCTTCAGGGAAGTAGGCCGCGATCATTTCGATACCTGGATGCCGCAAGGCACGACCAAACTGTGTGGGGTTGTTCTGGTCGACTTTGTCGCCTGCCTCTAGTGTGTGCCAGTAGTGGCTACCTCGGTTACTGTAGAGTGAACTGAGCAGAC
>JANMWF010000277.1:0-4151 GCA_031393845.1 Nitrosomonadales bacterium
GTGGACGATATTTCGTTCAGCATTAAACAGGGCGAGACCTTCGCGCTACTCGGTGAATCCGGCTGTGGCAAATCCATGACTGCATTATCACTAATGCGATTGCTACCGGATGGAATTCGCGTCGCAAGCGGTGACATTAAACTTGATGATGAAGATATTTTGGCGCTGCCCGAATATGCCATGCGCAAGGTGCGTGGTGGTCAGATGGCAATGATTTTTCAGGAGCCTGGGTTGAGCTTGAACCCAGTGATGACGGTGGGCGATCAGATTGCCGAGGCACTGAAATTGCATCAAAAACTGCGTGGCGATGAAATTCGCTCGCGTTGTGTTGAATTGTTGGAACAAGTGGGTATTTCCGATGCGTTTCGCCGTGCGTCTGAATATCCCTTCCAGCTTTCCGGTGGCATGAAACAACGCGTGATGATTGCTATGGCACTGGCCGGGCAACCAAAGTTGCTGATCGCAGACGAACCAACGACCGCTCTCGACGTGACCATACAAGCGCAGGTGCTTAAACTGCTGCGCGATACGCAGCAGAAAACCGGTATGGCGTTGTTGCTGATAACACATGATCTGGGCGTAGTCGCTCAAATGGCGCATCAGGTCGGGGTGATGTATGCCGGACAAATTATTGAGCAGGCGTCGCGTGAGCAATTGTTCGCACGTCCCGCTCATCCCTATACGCAAAAACTATTTGCCGCATTGCCCGATGCTGGACGCAGTGGGCAACCATTAGCGGCCATTCAGGGTAATGTACCTCCATTGGGTGCGCCACTGGCAGCTTGTAGGTTCGCTCCGCGCTGCGATAAAGCGTGGGCGCTGTGTCACGAGCAGGTGCCGGAATGGACGCAGCTGGAAAATGGGCAGGGGGTAAGGTGTCATCTGTACACGTCGCAAATGGGGAGTGAAAAAATAAACTTGAAAGTGCCTCTCTCTCTCGAACCTTCTACCGCAAGTGGGGAAGCGGCTGAGGAAGAGGGGAGTGGCTCTTCACTCTTGCAAGTTGAGAACCTGCAAGTCCATTTCCCCATCCACAAAGGCATATTGAAGCGCACAGTAGGCCACGTTAAAGCGGTAGATGGCGTGTCAATGAATATTCCGGCGGGGCGTACGCTGGCGCTGGTGGGTGAATCCGGTTGCGGCAAAACCACGGTGGGCAAGGCGCTGCTGCAACTCATTACACCTACCGCAGGCAGCGTGCGTTTTGAGGGCCATGAACTCATTGGCATCAATGCGGGGCAATTGCGCAAACATCGTGCCGGAATGCAAATGATATTTCAGGATCCCTATGCATCGTTGAACCCCAAAATGCGCATAGCGGAAATTTTACAGGAGGGCATGGATGCGCTGTCTATCGCTAACAATAGCGATGAGCGGCAACGGCGCATAGATGAATTGCTGGAACAAGTTGGGCTGGAGAAAGCTTCCAAGTGGCGATATCCGCATGAATTTTCTGGCGGGCAGCGGCAGCGCATCGCTATCGCCCGGGTGCTGGCTGTTAACCCGAATCTGCTGATTTGCGATGAACCGACTAGCGCGCTGGATGTTTCGGTGCAGGCGCAAATTTTAAATTTGCTGAAATCATTGCAGCAGCAATTAGGATTAAGCTACCTGTTTATATCGCACAATCTGGCGGTGGTGGAATATCTCGCGCACGAGGTGTATGTAATGTATTTGGGACGTATCGTCGAGCGCGGCACGGTGGAAGAAGTATTGCATGCCCCCAAACATCCTTACACTCAGGCATTGCTGTCTGCAGTACCCAGAATAGATGGACAGGGCATGAAAACTGTTCGCCTGGCAGGGGAAACGCCTTCCCCCTCCAATCCACCGCAGGGCTGCCACTTTCACACGCGTTGCCCACATGCCATGGCGGAATGCCGCGTAGTTTATCCAAGTGAGACCATCATTAGTGCCACGCACCGCGTGCATTGTCATCTTGCGGCGGAGTAAATAGATTGATTAGAACATCCGGATTCTGGCCTTCGCGGGTATGACGAATTGTACTTTTTGATGTTCGGCTCTATAAGAAACCGTTAAATAATTCACTGAGGTAAACCCCGGCTCCTTGTTTCAGCACTCCCTGCGGTAGCTTGTGTAGCTCTGGGTGGCCCTAGCCCCGCTTAAATTAGACGATGTTTTAGCCTTGCGACTACGTCCATTCTTTCATGCAAAATGGCCAAAATAATGGCTGGGGCATTATGTTGAGGCAAGCAAAAAATGTAATGCTTGCCAGATAAGGCAACGCGTAGATTGGGAATAAGCGCACTCATGTCTTTGAATAAGCCTTGGCCAGTAGCCAATGCTTCTGCTTTTTCCTCAATGGCTGCAATATAGGTGCGGCATTGGTCCATGCCCCACTGTGTCTGTGTATAACGGGTAATTTCGCGGATGTCGGTTTCTGCACTTTTGGTAAGGCCATAAGACTTTTTCACGCCATGCCGCCAGTTTGCATGACCTCTGCTGCAATGTCGGTAATGCTTTTGGTAGACAGTTCACCACGGCTGGCCTCGGCCACTCGCTGTTCTAGCAATTGGCGAAGATCAAAAAGTGCCTGTTCATCACCTCCCGTTTGTGGAAAAAGACGTTCAACGGCATATTCTTTGATGGTTTTACCTTGCAAGGCGGCTATTGCTTTAAGAGTTTGATGTTGCTGGTCGGTAATATCAATGGTTAATCTGCTCATGGCTATTCTCTCCGTATACACAAAACCACATTATCATAAATGTGTGTTTGTGTTAAGCCTTTAATATTTACTTGGTGAAAGAATAGTGTTGTTGGCAAATTAGTCCGACTTTGGATCCCATCGTTTACCTGAGAGAAACAGACAAGAGGGTCACGAGCAAAGAGGACAAGAGGGTCACATCTTGACATCACAGTTTCTACCTTTCCCCCTTGATGATCTTGCTCACCGTCGAGTAGTGAATCTTGGTCTCGCGCGCGATGGCCGCCATCGTATAGCCGCACTCCAGATAGGCACAACGAATGGCCGCATCGCGCTGTACCTTGTTCTCGCTCGCCCGCGCCGAAAATAACTTACTCAGGCTGGGTCGATGCGCCAAGCGCTGCCCACGCGCTATTTCCTCGATTTCCCTCTTGTCCTCAAGCAGCGGCTGCATTTGCTCCACAAATTGCTCTGAACCCAGCAGCACCTGCCCCTTCAAATCTGACCACGGCGAGGGCAAATTCCTCCCCTGGCGCACGAACTCCACATACTTGCGGCAAGCCGCAGTGCGCTGACGGGCGAATTGGCTCAACACCCAATCCACCGTCAACCAGGCAGGCGCCGCCTCAAGCCCCGCCGTTGCTCTAAAGCTGCTCCATGCATACCGACCCGCATCCTTGACCATGCCCGCGCGCACTGGGTTGAGCACGATGTAGCGGCAAAGCTCCAGCAAATAACTATCGCGCTCCACCACAATGGCTTTGAAGCGCCCCTGCAGCACGTGCCCCGTCCGCCCATGACGGCGGTTGAAACCTTGGGTGTAGACCCCGTTGATCTGCCGCATGCCTTGCGAGAGATTGGCCATGTGCGTTTCGATCAGCAGGTGGTAGTGGTTATCCATCAGGCAGTACGCATGGCACAGCCACCCCAGGCGCACCATGGTGGCGCAAAGCACCGAGAGAAACCGTAAGCGGTCCTCGTCGTCCAAAAAAATGTCACCGCGCGCATTACCCCGCGCCGTGAGGTGATAGAGCGCACCAGCGAATTCAAGGCGAAGGGGACGGGTCATCGGATAAGAAGTCGAGCATGCACACAAAAGAACAATGGCACGGACAAACCGCTATGTCAAGATGTGACCCTGTTTTCCGAAAGTTTGTCGGCACTGATGAACGCCGTACTGGTTGGAGCCAAGAGTTGTCCAGGTATAGGTAGCGCCGCCATCAGCTCGGTTGATTTTTGACTCAGGCGCACCCCATGCAGCAGTTACGTCGTCGATAGAGCAACCCGTCCACGTATTCATTACGCTTTCCAGCGAAACGCAGCCACTCAAAAAAGCAACAGCGAGCAGTATCGTCGTGCAGTATCGAACCATTTTCATTCTCCCTGTTGTAAGAAACGATGAAGCCACCTAACGACGCTGTAGAAAAACCCCATTCTGAACACCTGCTTCAGCATTGGGTGGAATTTTTTCAAGCCAAACTGTTGT
>JANMWF010000282.1:0-9096 GCA_031393845.1 Nitrosomonadales bacterium
GAGCGTAATGTTGATGGCACCAGGGTCGAGCGGGGTGTGCCAAGTAGGCACGATCCATAGCCGCTGCGAAATGCGAATGGGGTTAAACTGCAATTGGGTCAAACGCACCCAGTCGTTGTCCGCCAAGGTTGCAATGACATAGGTTGGCGGCTGTTTCAGCCCGATGGCGTGTGCCGCCTCCAGCATGATTGTGTCTATCGGCGTATCTTCGATAAACAAAGCAGTAATGCGATTGTGTGACCAAAGATGAGAGACGGGTTCGCCCGGTTCGCCAAATATGGCTTGCTCATTCGGAGTATCGACATCTGCATCATGTATGTCCACCGATAATGCGCCGAGCGCCAGCAGAGCCTCGCTCAGCATCTCCGCTTGAGATGCAGATGCAGTGATCGTCAGCGAAAGCCATGCCATGTTATTTTACCTTGACGCGTTCGGCTAGCTTATGTTCCAGGTAATGGATGCTGGTGCCACCTCGTAGAAAAGCAGCATCCAACATCAGTTCCTGATGCAGCGGAATGTTAGTCTCGATACCTTCTACCGCCATTTCAGATAAAGCAGTGCGCATGCGGGCTATCGCCTGTTGGCGGTTGTCACCATATGCAATAATCTTGCCGATCATGGAATCGTAGTGCGGCGGCACGAAATAATTGGCGTACACATGCGAATCCACGCGGATGCCAGGGCCACCAGGAGTATGCCAAGTAGTAATGCGACCGGCCGAGGGCGTGAACTTGTAGGGGTGTTCGGCATTGATGCGGCATTCGATGGCATGACCTTTGAGTGCAATATCATTTTGCTTGAAACTGAGTTTTTCACCGGCAGCGATACGAATCTGCTGTTGCACGATATCTATGCCCGTAATCATTTCGCTGACCGGATGCTCTACCTGTATGCGAGTGTTCATTTCAATGAAGAAAAACTCGTCTTTTTCATACAGAAACTCAAAAGTTCCCGCGCCGCGGTAGCCAATCTTGCGGCAAGCTGCCGCGCAGCGCTCACCAATTTTATTACGAAAACGAGTATTGAGCAGAGGTGCTGGCGCTTCCTCAAGAATTTTCTGATGACGGCGTTGCATTGAGCAGTCGCGCTCACCTAAATATACCGCATTGCCATAAGAATCAGCCAGTACTTGAAATTCGATGTGGCGCGGATTCTGCAAAAACTTTTCCATATACACCACAGGATTATTAAACGCCGCCTGTGCCTCGCTGCGCGTCATGACCACGGCATTGAGCAATGCGGCTTCGGTATGTACTACGCGCATGCCTCGTCCGCCCCCGCCACCGGCGGCCTTTATAATGACCGGGTAACCGATACTGCGTGCAATCTTTGTAATTTCGGCTGGATTGTCCGGTAGTGCGCCGTCCACGCCCGGCACACAAGGAATCCCCGCTTTTTTCATTGCATTTTTGGCGGACACTTTGTCGCCCATTAAACGAATGGTCTCCGGGCGTGGGCCAATGAATACAAACCCGCTCTTTTCCACACGCTCGGCGAAGTCAGCACTTTCAGACAAAAAACCATAACCAGGGTGGATGGCCTGCGCATCAGTAACTTCCGCTGCGCTAATAATGGATGGGATGTGCAGATAGCTGTGTAGCGAGGACGCCGGGCCAATGCACACCGATTCATCAGCCAGTTTGACATACTTGGCATCTGCGTCAGCTTCGGAATGCACTGCTACGGATTTAATGCCCATCTCACGACAGGCGCGCTGAATTCTTAAGGCAATCTCGCCTCGATTTGCGATGAGAATTTTTTCAAACATTATTTAACCAATGACAAAAAGAGGTTGACCATATTCCACCGGCTGGCCGCTCTCAGCCAGAATCGCACTAATGACACCGCTTTGATCAGCTTCGATTTCGTTGAGCAACTTCATTGCCTCAATGATACAAAGGGTGTCGCCCACGCTCACGCTCTGGCCCACCTCCACAAAAGGCTTGGCATCAGGAGAGGGGCTGCGGTAGAAACTACCAACCATTGGCGATTTCACTACGTGACCATCTGGTATTACGGATCCGGCTGGTTCAGCAGGCGCCTCGGCCATCTGTGGAGCAAGCGTGGTCATGTGCTGCGGCGCAGCATAAACATGCTGCGCCGCAGCACCAGAACGAACAATGCGCACGCGTTCTTCACCTTCACTGATTTCCAGCTCGGCAATACCGGAGCTTTCAACCAGTTCAATCAAGGTCTTGAGTTTACGTAAATCCATGATTAGCTCCTAACAGAATATTGCAGCGCGTATTGCACTGCGAGTTCATAACCGGTTGCACCTAGGCCACTGATAACGCCGACAGCGAGATCAGAGAAGTATGATTCTTTACGGAACAGTTCACGTGCAAACACATTGGAAAGATGCACTTCAATAAATGGGATGGCTACCGCCGCCAGTGCATCGCGTAAAGCCACACTGGTATGCGTAAAGGCAGCCGGGTTAATGACAATAAAATCGGTACCGTCCTGGCGCGCCAAATGTACGCGGTCCACTAAGGCGGATTCAGAGTTACTCTGGAAATGCAACAAATTTTCGCCTTGTATATGCACTAAATGCTGCAATTTGTTGTTAATTTGGTCTAACGTAATATGGCCATATACGCTTGGCTCGCGACTGCCGAGCAGGTTCAGGTTGGGGCCATGTAGAACCAGAATGGTTTTCATGAACGCAGTTTGCCGCAAATTAGGACAAGTTGTCTATCTTTTAGATGAAATTGAGCGGAGCAGTTATGCGAGACGTTCTTCTTGCAAACGTTTACGCAATTCCTCAACGGTGAGGATGGAGGGAGTAAAGCTTCCTCGCAATGCGAGTAAATCTTTTTCAACGCTCACCAGTGCATCTACCTTGGCTTTGTGTGCCACCGCCAAAAATACTTGACTAAATACACCATGCGATGGCATCCAGTTGGATATGGAAGCTGTTTCACAGTATGGAAAAAAATCTTCCAACAACAAATCCTGCTCAGCGATCGACAGATTAAATTTTGGGTAATTCAATGATTCGAACAGATCTTCCTTTGTTGCATTGCTGATCACCGGACAGATAGACTTCGCCTGCCAAGCATTTTTCAACCATGCCAAATTCCCGTTGGCGAACAACAATGCAGAGAGTATTACATTGGTATCAAGAACAACGCGCATACTTATTCTTTGGGCCGACGTGCCCAAGCGCAGGCGTCTGCTACATCTTTTTCGGAAATCCCGGATGCAATCAATTTGTCACGTACGGCTTCGACACTTTGAGCTAAAACTGGCGTCAGAACGATGGCAGTACTATCAACTTCAACATCGTTATATCCGGCAGCCTCCACTTGGGAAGTGCTTTGACCTAGTGACGCGATCTGGTTGTTTGAAGTTATCTTGACGTGCATGGTAGCTACCTCAGCGGCAAGCAAAAGTAATAAGGCAATTACAGCAAAATTGTACTTGAGAAAACTGAGGTGCGCAAGCTTAAGCCATTGCCCAATAAGGAACAGACAGGCTTTACCGACCTTACTGTCATTAAAGATATGTAGCTTTTCCCCCAAGTGCGGCAGGTGAGTTTTCAAACGGTTGCCCGGAAGCATGCAGCTCAAAAGAGGGACGAATGACTTAATGGAAAATACGATTCCCACTAGTAAAAATTAGATACAAGTAATTGTATTAAATTGATTAAATTGATAACTATTTTTCTCCTGTTGCCCTAAACAGGGCAGTGCGGCATAATTACCAATTGGTTTGTTACAAAAATAATTTATTTATTCTTTAAGAAATGTTCAGGAGGTTAGTGAAAGATGGCTGCGGCGCGTAAGGTACACCCCCCCAAGTTTAATGACACAACTGGAGCGATCCGCGCTTTGGCTATGGATGCGGTTCAGAAAGCAGGATGTGGTCATCCTGGCGCTCCCATGGGCATGGCAGAAATCGCCGAAGCACTGTGGATTCACCATCTGCGCCACAACCCGGCTAACCCTAAGTGGGCCGATCGTGACCGTTTCGTGTTTTCCAACGGCCATGGCTCAATGCTGATTTATGCCCTGCTGCATTTGACTGGCTACGACTTGCCGATTGATGAGTTGAAGCGCTTCCGCCAACTACACTCCCAGACGCCAGGCCACCCCGAATATGGCTACACCGCTGGCATCGAAACCACTACAGGCCCGCTAGGTCAAGGCATTACCAATGCGGTTGGTTTTGCCCTGGCGGAAAAAATGCTGGCAAATGAATTTAATCGGCCCGGCCACGAAATCGTTAACCACCATACTTATGTTTTCCTTGGCGACGGCTGCATGATGGAAGGCATTTCGCATGAATCCTGTGCACTGGCCGGTACCTGGGGGTTAGGCAAGTTGATCGCCTTCTGGGACGACAACGGCATTTCCATTGATGGACATGTTGAAGCCTGGTTTACCGACGATACTGCCAAACGCTTTGAATCTTATGGTTGGCATGTAATCGCCAATGTGGAAGGCCATGATCCCGAAGCAATAGATGACGCCATCAAGGCCGCCAAGGGAATTACCGACAAGCCCACGCTGATCTGATGCAAGACCATCATTGGCGCTGGCTCCCCGAACAAGGCCGGTACGCATGACGTACATGGCGCTGCATTAGGCGATGCGGAAATCGCCGCTACGCGCGAATATATAGGTTGGAAATACCCGCCGTTCGAAATTCCAGCGCACGTTTACCAAGCGTGGAATGCACGTACCAAGGGAGAGGGTTTGGAAAAATTGTGGGACAATAAATTTGCAGAATACCGCAAGGTTTTCCCCCAAGAAGCGGCTGAGTTTGAGCGACGAATGAAGGGTGATTTGCCAGCAGACTGGACGCAACATGCTGCGGACATGATCGCCAAGACCAATGAAAAGGCAGAAACCATTGCCTCGCGCAAGGCGTCACAGAATGCGATTAACGGTCTGGTGTCGGCACTGCCTGAATTTCTTGGCGGCTCGGCGGATCTGACCGGTTCGAACCTGACCAATTGGACGGGCGCCAAGCACGTTCATGGAAAATCGACAGGTAACTACATTAGTTACGGAGTACGCGAATTCGGCATGTCAGCCATTATGAATGGCGTGGCGTTGCATGGCGGGTTGCTACCATTTGGCGGCACTTTCCTGATGTTCTCGGAATATGCCCGCAATGCACTGCGCATGGCAGCGCTGATGAAACAACGCGTGATTTTTGTGTACACGCATGACTCCATCGGCCTGGGCGAAGACGGCCCAACTCATCAGCCTGTGGAACAAACTACCACGCTACGCTATATTCCAAATATGGACGTTTGGCGTCCTTGTGATACGGTGGAATCTGCCGTGTCATGGGTTGCAGCGGTTGAGCGCAAAACTGGCCCGAGCAGTCTTATTTTCAGCCGCCAGAACCTGGCATTCCAAAAGCGCGATGAGGCTCAAATCGCCAACATCCGCAAGGGGGGCTATGTGTTGTCGGAAGCTGCCAATGGCAAGCCACAGGCGCTCATTATCGCGACGGGCTCCGAGGTGGGTCTGGCCATGGATGCACAAAAAGCCTTGGCTCAAGACGGTATTAATGTACGAGTAGTTTCCATGCCTTCAACCAATGTATTTGATCGTCAAGATCAGGCCTACAGGGACAGCGTGTTGCCAAAGGGCAGTAAGCGCGTAGCTGTTGAAGCTGGCGTGACAGGGTTTTGGTACAAATATGTTGGTTTGGACGGTGCGGTAATTGGCATGGATACCTTTGGCGAATCTGCTCCGGCAGGTGAATTGTTCAAACACTTCGGCTTTACCATTGAAAATGTGGTGAAAGCCGTGAAAAGCATACTTTAAATTTCTGGTAGCGATACAGCGGACTCTGATGAGCTTTGCTTGAAGGGGCAAATAGTGTCCGCATAACCTTGCTGTGATGATCATCGTAAGGCCATATCAAGTCAGTCTCAGTGTTGCAACAGTAGTAGCTAGTGCAAACATCGAGGCTCACATACTGCTCCCTTCCGTCGAAGTGGGTACTTAGCGTTGCAGCGGTAGGATTGGCGACACGCTTCAAGGTTATCCGGTCGTCCGATTATTTGTGGCAGAGCATGTGAAGATGCTGAAAGTTTAAATATTTGATTAGCTTAGCTACAACATCAGAACAGTCTGAAGAAATTTGTCTGAATAGTTACAATTTTAGTTATAAAATCAGGAGAGAAACATGACAATCAAAGTTGGTATCAATGGGTTTGGTAGAATTGGCCGTATGGTGTTCCGCGCAGCGGTGAAAAATTTCAAGGACATCGAGATCGTAGGCATTAACGACCTGCTTGAACCCGACTACTTGGCTTACATGTTGAGCTACGACTCCGTGCATGGCCGCTTTGATGGCAGCATTTCCATTGAAGGCAATACCTTGGTCGTCAACGGTCACAAGATCCGCCTGACTGCCATCAAAGATCCCGCCGAACTGAAATGGAATGAAGTGGGCGCTGATATAGTCATCGAGTCCACCGGTCTCTTCCTCACCAAGGAAACCTGTGAAAAACACATCGTCGCTGGCGCCAAGAAAGTCATCATGTCTGCGCCGTCCAAGGATGACACGCCTATGTTTGTGTACGGCGTGAATGACAAAACTTATGCTAACCAAACTATCATCTCCAACGCTTCCTGCACTACAAATTGCCTCGCCCCTGTTGCCAAGGTGCTAAACGACACCTGGGGCATCAAGCGCGGACTAATGACCACCATACACGCCGCCACCGCTACCCAGAAGACCGTGGATAGCCCTTCTAACAAGGATTGGCGTGGTGGTCGCGGCATCCTCGAAAATATCATTCCGTCTTCGACTGGTGCGGCCAAGGCCGTTGGCGTGGTTATTCCCGAACTGAATAAAAAACTCACCGGCATGGCTTTCCGGGTACCCACCTCTGACGTGTCCGTGGTTGACCTCACCGTGGAGCTGGATAAGGCTGCGACCTACGCCGAAATCTGCGCCGCCATGAAGACCGCATCCGAGGGTTCAATGAAGGGCATACTTGGCTATACCGACGAAATAGTGGTTTCTACCGACTTCCGGGGCGAGAGTTGCACCTCTGTTTTCGATGCAGAGGCTGGTATGTCTCTGGACGGCACCTTCGTTAAGGTCGTCTCTTGGTACGATAACGAGTGGGGCTACTCCAGCAAGGTTCTGGAGATGGTTCGCGTCATCGCTAAATAAAAACATGCACGCAAGGTGAGGAACTACCTCACCTTTGTGCATTTTTTCTTGCGTTTCACCTCGTATGCTTAATTGGAGAAAGAATTGTCCGTAATCAAAATGACTGATTTGGATCTCAGGGGCAAACGTGTCCTGATCCGCGAAGACTTGAATGTTCCCCAAGCCGATGACGGCACCATAACCGATGATACCCGCATCCGGGCAAGCATGCCTACCATCCAGCACGCCGCGCAGGCAGGCGCCAAAGTAATGTTAATGTCCCACCTCGGCCGCCCTGAAGAAGGTGTATATACCGAAGCCGATTCCCTAAAGCCTGTAGCCAAGCGTTTGTCTGACTTGTTGGGTAAAGAGATACGAGTAATTAAAGATTGGCTGGACGGCGGCTTCACCATCGCCGATGGCGAAGTCGTACTATTTGAGAACGTGCGCTTCAATAAAGGTGAAGGCAAAAACAACGACGAGCTGTCCCAAAAAATGGCTAAGCTGTGCGACATCTATGCGATGGATGCATTCGGTACCGCGCATCGCGCGCAGGCTTCCACCCACGGTGTGGCGAAGTATGCGCCAGTGGCATGCGCTGGCCCACTACTGGCAGCAGAACTGGAGGCATTGGGCAAGGCATTGAAAAGCCCGGCTCACCCGCTGATCGCCATCGTCGGCGGTTCTAAGGTTTCATCCAAGTTGACCGTATTGGAATCGTTGTCTCACATCGTGGATCAATTGATCGTCGGGGGCGGCATTGCCAATACTTTCATTAAAGCGGCTGGTTATAACGTCGGTAAATCTCTATATGAACCCGATCTTGTAGCCGAAGCCCTGCGCTTAATGCAAGCCGCCAAGTCCAAGGGCGGATCGATACCGGTACCTACCGATGTAGTCGTGGGCAAAAAATTTGGTGCCAATGAGCCTGCCGTGGTTAAGAAAGTGGCTGATATTACCGATGACGATATGATTTTTGATATTGGCCCCGAAACTGCCCAAGCTTATGCAGCCTATTTAAAGAACGCCGCAACCATTGTATGGAATGGCCCAGTAGGCGTATTTGAATTTGACCAGTTTGGCGCTGGTACCAAAACGCTAGGCATCGCGATTGCGGAAAGTCCTGCATTTTCTATCGCCGGCGGCGGGGATACGCTGGCGGCGATTGCAAAATACAAGATCAGCGATCAAATAAGTTATATTTCCACGGGTGGCGGTGCATTTTTAGAATTCCTCGAAGGCAAAAAATTGCCAGCGGTGGAAATTCTTGAGCAACGTGCCATGAAATAAATAAGACGAGAAATTTATGTTACGCAGAACCAAGATTGTTGCCACCCTGGGACCAGCCTCCAGCGACCAGAAAGTGCTGGAGCAAATGATACTTGCTGGCGTGGATGTGGTGCGCATGAATTTTTCCCATGGCACAGCGCAGGACCACGTAGAGCGTGTTGCAAAAGTACGCGCTGCAGCGGCAGCATGTGGCCGTATTGTTGGAATTCTTGCTGACCTGCAAGGCCCGAAAATTCGGGTAGGAAAACTTGAGAATGACAAGATTATTCTCAAGCAAGGGGATACTTTTATCCTGGATGCAGAATGGACAGGCCTCGGCAATCAGGAACGCGTTGGTCTCGACTACAAGGACTTGCCAAAGGATGTCAGCAAAGGTTCAGTGCTGTTACTCAATGATGGCATGCTGGAATTCGATGTAACCGAAGTTAAAGGCGCACAAATTATCTGCAAAGTCGTATGCGGCGGGGTGCTGTCCAACAACAAGGGCATTAATCGCAAGGGCGGCGGTTTGACTGCGCCCGCGCTTACCGACAAGGACAAGGAGGACATTAAGACCGCAGCCTTGATTAAAGCGGACTATCTGGCGATTTCCTTCCCGCGCTCGGCGAATGACATGAAATTGGCGCGCAAATTGATGCATGCGGCTGGCGGCAAAAGCTTATTAATGGCTAAAATTGA
>JANMWF010000284.1:0-3473 GCA_031393845.1 Nitrosomonadales bacterium
ACGCCGCAACTCTGCAACACCACTGCAATCTTGTCAGCATCGCGTCCGATGAGCACTACTGCACGCGCATGCTGCATCACTACCGGATAGAGCGGCGCAAAATCCTGTCCTTTGCCTTCTCCGCCCGCGATCAACACGGTAGGCCGTCTTAAACCCTGTAGCGCCGCTATGGTAGCGCCGATATTAGTCCCTTTGGAGTCGTCGTAATAAATGATGTCGTTGATTTCCGCGATGGGTTGCACGCGATGCGGCAAACCATCGAAAGCGCGTAACGCATTCAGTAACGGCGTCAACGGCAAACCCACAGCATGACACAAGGCAAGGGCAGCCAATGCATTAGCCACATTATGTAGCCCCGCCACCCGCAACTCATTGGCATTCATCACACGCCGCTGGCCATGCATTAGCCATACATCCTCGCCGCTTCTATCTATACCCCAGTCACTATCGGTGGGAGGCGGAGTATTCAATCCAAATGTATTTAGTATGCGTCCTGATAACGCCATGCCAGCACTGAATTCATCATCGCGATTGAGCACTTGAACACTTCTCTGTCCATTGTTACGGAAGATGCGCGCCTTGGCGGCTATATATTCATTTATGTCGGAATAACGATCGAGATGGTCTTCGCTGATGTTGAGTACTGTTGCTGCATCCGCACTGAGTGAGGATGTGGTTTCTAACTGAAAGCTGGAAAGCTCAAGAACCCAAACATCCGGCTGCTGTCCTTGGCGCTGCAATAGCACATCCAGCACTGCGGGCGAAATGTTGCCAGCCACTTCCGTGTCCAAGCCTGCCGCACGGCACATCGCACCGACCATGCTGGTTACCGTGGACTTACCATTGACACCGGTGATGGCAATGATTTTCGGACGCCGGTCTTGCGGCAATGATCGCGCAAATAATTCAATATCTCCCATTATTGGAATGCCCCGTGCCGCCGCCTGCAGGACGAATGGGTTACTCAATGGCATGCCGGGACTGATGGCGATCAAGTCGATATCATTGAGCAATTCGCTGCGAAACACACCGCAGTGTAGTTCCGTCCCGGGAAACTGCGTGCGCAATGCATCCAGAGATGGAGGGAGGTCACGACTGTCGGCAGCGCGCACCCGCGCACCCTGCGCACTAAGCCAACGCACGAGCGACAGCCCGGTCTCACCGAGACCAAGCACCAACACCGATTTGTTTGTTAATTTCATCATCGTAATTTCAACGTCGTCAATCCGATTAATACCAACATCATAGAAATAATCCAAAACCGAACAACCACTTGATTCTCTTTCCAGCCCTTCAATTCATAATGATGATGGAGTGGTGCCATGCGAAAGATACGCTTGCCAGTAAGTTTGAAAGAAGCCACCTGGATGATCACCGACAGCGTTTCCAGCACGAACACCCCACCCATGATGAGCAGTACGATTTCCTGGCGCACGATCACCGCCACCGTGCCGAGTGCAGCGCCCAGCGCCAGCGCACCTACGTCTCCCATGAACACTTCTGCCGGATAAGCGTTAAACCACAAGAAAGCTAACCCCGCGCCCGCAATTGCGCCGCAGAACACCGCCAATTCGCTCGCGCCAGGAACATGCGGCATGCCAAGATACTTGGCGAACACTGCATGGCCCGCAACATAAGCGAAGATCGCCAGCGCACTGCTGATCATCACCGTGGGCATGATTGCCAAGCCGTCCAGACCATCGGTCAAATTTACTGCGTTACTGGTGCCAACGATAACCAGGCAGGTCAGCAGAATGAATGTGAATGCCGCTAGCGGAAATACCAGATGCTTGAAGAAGGGCACGATAAGTTCAGTATGCGCAGGCAGGCTGGCGTGCTGCCACAGGTACGCCGCTACGATCACCGCAATGATGGATTGCCAGAATATCTTGACTTTGGCAGATAACCCCTTGGGGTTGTGATGCACCACTTTGCGGTAGTCATCGACCCAGCCGATCGCGCCGAAACTCAATGTGGTGAGCAACACCACCCATATATATTTATTACTCAGATCGGCCCACAATAACGTGGTGATGGCTATAGAGGTGAGGATTAACGCGCCACCCATTGTTGGTGTGCCAGCTTTTATCAGATGCGTCTGCGGACCGTCATCCCGTACCGCTTGGCCTATTTTATAGGCGGTCAGCTTGCGTATCATCATCGGTCCGACCAGGAAGGAAATAGACAACGCAGTCATCGCTGCCAGCACGGCGCGCAGTGTGATGTAATTGAATACACTGAATGCACTGATATATTGCGATAACCATTGCGCGAATTTAAGTAACATTTTTGTTTATCTCGGCCGGTCGGTTAAGAGAATTGGAAATCTGGTGAAGATTGTGCATGGACTCTTCTTTGCTTTTTTCCTCCCTTACCTTATTTGTTCCAGTGCAGTGCTGCACTACCCGCTCCATGCGCATAAAGCGCGAGCCCTTCACTAGTACCGTGCTGTCAGCATCCAAATTCTTATCCAGCACGCCGAATAGATCCTCAATGCGTTCAAAGTGGCAAGCGCCTGAGCCGAACTCATGTACCGCATGAGGTGTCAATTTGCCCAGTGCCAATAGCTGGTTCACTCCAAAACGGAGGGCTTCTGCGCCAATTTCGCGATGCAGGCGTACGGCGTCCTCCCCTAGTTCTCCCATGTCGCCGAGTACCAGGATTTTTTTACCGGCGCTCTGCGCCAATACCTCGAGCGCGGCGTGCAGTGAGGCCGGATTGGCGTTGTAGCTGTCATCTATCAGCATTGCACCATGCAGTGCAGCCTTACGCTGCAAACGAGCGGCCACGCCAGAAAAATTTTCCAGCCCTGCCACAATCGCTGGCAAGGGTACGTGCAAAGCCAACGCTGCAGCAGTAGCGGCCAGCGCGTTGCGGACGTTATGCTCTCCCGGCACTTGCAACTGTGCGCTGAAGCTATCCTGCGGCATGCTCACTTCGATATACGCGCCATAGCCTTTTACCTGCCATTGCGCATGTACTGCCCCATTTTTCCCCAGACCGAATTCAATAAGCGCATGGCCGTCTGCCAACTCGCGCCATAGTGGTGCATAAGCGTCATCGGCATTAATGACTGCAGTGCCTTGAGGCGACAACCCTGTGAAAATTTCTCCTTTAGCGCGTGCCACTGCGGCCACCGAACCCAGGCTGTCCAAGTGCGCGCTGCCCGCGTTGTTGACGATGGCGACATTCGGCAGTGCAAGCCGGGTCAGGTATTCAATTTCTCCTTTATGGTTCATGCCCATCTCGATCACCGCATAGCGATGTATGGCTTTCAGCTTAAGCAAGGTAAGTGGCACACCAATGTCATTATTGAGATTTCCAAGTGTTGCTAACACTGCGCCATCATCACCTGTTGCCGCGCGCAATATGCTTGCCAACATTTCCTTCACCGTGGTCTTGCCGTTGCTGCCGGTCACTGCTATCACGGGGATATTGAACTGCGCACGCCAATGAGCTGCCAGACGACCTAA
>JANMWF010000285.1:0-6767 GCA_031393845.1 Nitrosomonadales bacterium
ACAATTTGTCACACCCCGACCATTCAGCGCTTGTCAGTTTCCAAAAATCGTATCAAATAACTCGAAGCAGACTTTGGTTTGGACAGCTCATACCACATGGGACAATGCTGCGGCTATAAAGCCAGTACCTTTTCATTTATAATCAATAAGTTTTTATTATTAAAGGACTAACTGTTGGGAAATTTTTTTAGTGCGCGCCAACACTTTTATTATGCCAAACTTGATAGTGGCCATAGACAGGGGTTGTACACTTGAATTCCGATTTTTTAATTATCGGAGGTGGAGTAGCCGGGTTGTCGACTGCACAGCGCTTGCTGCAGCAAGGGGCGTTAGTGACCATATTGGAGCGCGGCGAAGTCGGTCAGGAAGCCTCTTGGGCAGGCGGCGGAATTTTGTCGCCGTTGTGTCCGTGGAATTATCCCGACGAGGTTACGCGTTTGACCACTCGTGGCGCAGAGCTGTTTTCGGCATGGGCACAAGAATTGCATGCGGTTACTGACATAAATCCAGAATATGAAACAAGTGGAATGCTGGTTTTGCCACCATTTGATGCACAGGCGGCAGAGCATTGGTGTGCGGCGCATAGTGCTTATTCAGTGCAGCAAGTCCATGCGGCAGACTATAACTTGCTCGCGCAAGGCGATGCGCTCTATTTGCCGGAAGTCGCCCAGGTACGCAATCCCAGGTTGTTGCGCGCCCTGCGTCAGCATGTGGAATCGCTTGGGGGGCGTATCACCGAGCAATGTGAAGTAAGCGATATTGTGGCTGAAAATGGGCGAGTACTGGCACTCACCACGTCCAGCGGCAAGTTTATTGCTCAGGACTACATCGTTACTGCCGGAGCGTGGAGCAAGGAAGTACTGGGACGAAATGCGCTGCGATTAGACATTAAACCGATACGCGGTCAGATGCTGTTGTTCAAGTTCGATTTGCCGCCGCTCCATCATATAGTGTTGCAAGACGATTTATATTTGATCCCGCGTCGTGATGGATATCTACTGGTCGGTAGCACGCTGGAGGACGTAGGCTTTGACCAGCGCACCACCAGTGAGGCACGCGACATGTTGTGGCAACGTGCCCAAAAAGTATTACCATCCCTGCGCGACATGTCATTGGTACAACACTGGGCCGGACTGCGTCCTGCTTCGCCGCACAATATTCCTACCATCGGGCGGCATCCGCAGCTGGACAATCTTTACCTTAATAGCGGACATTTTCGTTATGGCGTGACCATGGCTCCGGCCAGCGCCGAAATTCTGGTAAATGAGATCACGGGTGCGCAACAACCATTCGATGTCACACCTTATCGGGCTGGGTGGGGCGCTTAAAAATGGTTCCATTTTTCCAGCTTGCCTCATGGAAGCGTAAACAGCACCCCAAAGATGGCCACGAAATATATTTCATGCGGCATTGCTTGTACTCACACTATCAGACTCAACTACAGCTTAAGCAAAGTTTGCTACACTATATGCCTCATGCATAGGTATGGAGATACACGATGTTCAATGCAAAATTCTTAGATGAAATTTCTGACAAGTTAAGCAAAGCGGTGGCTAACAGCCCGGCAAAAGATATTGAGAAAAATGCCCGCGCCTTGCTGGCGCAAGGTTTTACTAAACTGGATCTGGTGACGCGCGAAGAGTTTGATGTGCAAACCCAACTGTTATCACACACAATTGAAAAATTGACGGCACTGGAAGCTCGGGTCGCTGCCCTTGAAGCAGAACGCAACCAATAGATAATGAGCCTCGCGGTTTTATATAGCCGCGCCCTCTCCGGCATGGATGCTGCGCTGGTCACGGTCGAGGTGCATCTCGCCAACGGTTTGCCCAGTTTTACCATTGTCGGCCTGCCTGAGACCGAAGTGAAAGAAAGCAAGGATCGCGTCCGGGCAGCCTTGCTGACTTGCCAGTTTGAATTCCCCAATCGCCGCATTACGGTTAACCTCGCGCCAGCCGACCTACCCAAAGAAAGCGGACGTTTCGATTTACCCATCGCGCTAGGCATTCTCGCCGCATCTGGACAGATTCCCTCAAACCGCCTTGCCGAATATGAATTTGCTGGTGAATTGGCGCTTACCGGCGAGCTACGGCCGATACGCGGCGCGCTTGCAATGACCTATCACGCTGCATCCAACGGGCGGGCATTTATTCTTCCCGAAATAAATGCTGTTGAAGCGGCGCTGGTAGAAGATGCAGCAGTATATCCTGCACAATCCTTATTGCAGGTGGCGGCACATTTATCTGGTCGCGCCGCACTCATCCGTCAAGTCGCCAGTGCACAGCCTGTCGTGCCGAACTACCCGGACATGCGCGAAGTGAAGGGGCAAGGGCGGGCCAAGCGCGCGCTGGAGATTGCCGCCGCTGGCGGTCATAGCGTGCTGATGAGCGGCCCGCCCGGTACCGGCAAATCGATGCTGGCAGCGCGTTTCCCTGGCATCCTGCCGCAAATGACTGAAGCTGAAGCATTGGAAAGCGCAGCCATGCAATCGTTAGGCGGCATGTTTGATGTAAGCCGCTGGAAAACGAGACCGTACCGATCACCGCATCACACCGCATCAGCGGTAGCTATGGTCGGCGGCGGCAGCAATCCACGTCCAGGTGAAATTTCTATCGCAATGCACGGCGTACTGTTCCTCGATGAATTGCCGGAATTCGAGCGCCATGTACTGGAAGTGCTGCGAGAGCCGCTGGAGAGTGGACGCATCACCATCTCTCGTGCTGCACGCCGCGCCGATTTCCGCGCGCAATTTCAGTTACTTGCTGCAATGAATCCTTGCCCATGTGGTTATCTTGGCCATTACAACGGCAAGTGCCGTTGCACGCCCGATCAAATTGCACGCTATCGCGGCAAAATTTCTGGTCCGCTGTTGGATCGCATAGACATTCAGATTGAAGTTCCCGCAGTACCACAGGAAACCTTGCTCAAACATGCTGATGGAGAAACAAATAGTGATATTCAAGCGCGTGTAAACGTAGCGCGACAACATGCATTAATCCGGCAGAACAAACCGAATGCACAACTCACGGTAAGTGAAATCGACGCTCTCTGTACACCCGATGCACAAGGTGCCGCACTGTTGCAGCAAGCCATCAACCGCCTGAATTTATCTGCACGCGCTTATCACCGCGTGCTCAAGGTGGCGCGCACTATTGCCGACCTGGCAGGCAGCGAGAACATTCTTGCTTCTCACATCGCCGAGGCTGTACAGTATCGCAGGATGGGCAGACAGGGATAGTTGGGAACAGCAAATCTATACCTCAAACCTCATTTCGGCCAGTATAAACACCATCAAATGGAGTTCGCAATGAATTTTCCATAGCGCAATTCTGGCACATGATCCCATGCAAGAATGCTGCCGTAAAATCATGTTTGCTTGACGCAGTTTCTGTACAATTCACACCATCGTAGTTTTTTGTTATTTCCATTGTTTTTTTGCATCATTGGGGGTTTGTTGTGTCGTTTGAAGCTATAAAACAATCTCTTATCTCAGATATGTCCGTTGTGGACAGAATTATACGTACCCGTTTACATTCTGATGTGGCACTGGTCAACCAGATGAGCGAGTACATTATCAATAATGGCGGCAAACGGCTGCGCCCGGCATTGGTGGTGTTATCCGCCAAGGCATTAGGTTACACCGGGGAATATCATCACGGCCTGGCGGCGGTGGTGGAGTTCATTCATACCGCCACGTTGCTGCACGACGACGTGGTGGATGAATCAGAGCTGCGCCGCGGGCAAGCAACAGCCAGCGCATTATTTGGTAATGCAGCGAGTGTTCTAGTTGGCGACTTTTTATATTCGCGAGCTTTTCAAATGATGGTGGAAGTAAATAACATGCGTGTGATGCAAACGTTGGCAGACGCTACCAACACTATTGCAGAGGGTGAGGTATTGCAATTGCTCAGCTGTCATAACGCGAGTGTGGATGCAGCCAGTTATTTGCGCGTAATCTATTGCAAAACAGCCAAGCTATTCGAGGCGGCGATGCGTCTAGGTGCTATCCTGGCGCAGGTTGATAGCGCCAGCGAAGAAGCTGTGGCGAAGTATGGCATGCACTTGGGAACAGCATTCCAATTGGTGGACGATGCTCTGGATTATTCTGGTGACGAGCAAGCAACCGGCAAAAACTTAGGCGACGACCTGTCTGAGGGCAAGCCCACATTGCCGCTTATTTATGCCATGCAGCATGGTGATGCCAGCCAAGCTGCAACGGTAAAACTAGCCATTGAGCAAGGCAACATCGGGAGTTTTGCCGAAGTATTGCACATAATCAAACAAACCGGTGCCCTGGAATATACCCGGCAGCAGGCTCAAAGAGAATCAGATGCGGCATGCGCGGCACTGTCTATCTTGCCCGATACGGCTTATAAGCAATCTTTACTGCAATTAGCTGATTTTGCCGCCACACGGCAATTTTGATTGGGCTAAATCTTGGGTAAATTACCCCGAATGTTGCAACTTAATAACCCCCAAAAAAACTCCTGATTAGCCATAAAGTTCAGTTGCACAATAAAAGAGCCGTCATTCCCGCGCAGGCGGGAATCCAGCAATAAAAATAGACCCGCAAAGCGGGACAGAAAATCGGTTTTGTTCCGCTTCGCGGGGGATTGATCAATCATCTGGATTCCCGCCTGCGCGGGAATGACGTGTGCTGAACATTGTGGCTAATCAGGTAAGTTATTGTGCAATTTATTGTTGGGGTGTTTCTGCTGATTGTTTTCTCTGATCTTATTTTATGTTTATCGTTTAGGAGTTATTTGAAGTGATCGGAATTTTATTGATAACCCACAATGGTCTCGGTGATAGCCTGGTGGATTGCGTACGGCATGTGATGGGCAATGTATCGCCTAACTTGAAGGTATTGTCTATTCTGGCAGATGACGACCCCCAGCGTAAAGAAGGCGAAGGGCTGGAGCTCATGGCGCAATTGGACACAGGGGAGGGTGTGTTGGTGTTATCCGACCTCATTGGCGCAACCCCGTGCAATATTGGACGGCGGCTGTTTCAGACTGGCCGTGCAATAGGTGTGGCAGGAGTAAACTTGCCTATGCTGCTGCGCGCAGTTGGCGATAGCCGCAAACCGCTGGCCGAAGTCGCTCAGAGGGCGCTGGAAGGCGGGCGCGAATGTATTGTTTTAATGGATGGGGATGAGGGATGTCATGCTGAACCAAGATGCACTAATCATTAACAAGCTGGGGCTACATGCACGCGCCTCGTCCAAGTTGACTCAGCTTGCTTCAACGTTTCCCTGCGAGGTATGGTTGTCACGTGCAGGTCGGCGCGTAAACGCAAAAAGTATTATGGGTGTAATGATGCTGGCCGCTGCCAAAGGCAGCACCATTAACATCGAAACCAGCGGCGAAAAAGAGAGGGAGGCGATGGATGCAATCGTTGCCTTGATCAATGATTATTTCGGAGAAGGTGCATGAGCTTCACCCTGCATGGCATTCCAGTTTCCAGTGGGATTGCCATTGGCTATGCACATCTTCTTTCGCACACTGTGCTGGAAGTTGTGCACTATGTTTTGCCCAGGCATCTGGTGCATGAGGAAGTTGCGCGCTTTGATGCTGCTATGGAAAGCACGCGCCAGGAGCTGGTCGGATTGCGCAGCAATCGTCCGCTGCATGCAGTTGCCGAGTTCGATGCTTTTCTTGATCTGCACCTGATGATCTTGGCCGATGAGCACATTGACCTGGCATCACGCAAAATGATAGAGCAAGAACAGTGCAATGCAGAATGGGCGCTCAAAATACAGATGGATGCTCTAGTGGCTCAATTCGAGACATTCGACGATGCCTACCTGCGCGAGCGCAAAACTGACGTAGTGCAGGTGGTGGAGCGCGTGCTTAATAAGCTTACCGGCCAGCCAGGCTATCAGCCGCCTGCCGCTAGGCCTGACGTGAAAATGATTTTGATAGCGCACGATATCAGTCCGGCTGACTTGATCCAACTTAAACCGCACCAATTTGCCGCTATCCTTACCGATTTGGGCGGAGCCACCTCGCACACCGCCATTATAGCGCGCGGACTGAGTACGCCATGCGTGGTAGGTTTACATCGTGCGCGTCAGTTGATGCGTGAGAACGATCTGCTCATCGTGGATGGTGGGCAAGGTGTCGTTATTGTTAACCCGGATGCGCAAGTTCTTGTTGAATACAAACTGCTTCAGAGCCAATGGAAAGAGGATCGGAAAAAACTTAAGCGTCTCAAAACCACGCCCGCCAACACACTTGACGGCACAGCCATCGAGCTGTACGCAAACATTGAGCTTCCAAACGACTTGGCAGAAGTTTATGAAAATGGCGCCACCGGCATAGGGTTATTTCGCAGCGAATTTCTGTTCCTCAATCGTGACGTCCTGCCGGATGAAGAGGAACAGTTTGTAGCTTACCGCGCTGTGGCAGAAGGAATGAAAGGATTGCCTGTAACCATTCGTACCTTCGACCTCGGTGCAGACAAACAGCTTAATGGTGTCCAACGCGTAGCCAGCAACCCTGCACTGGGGCTGCGCGCTATCCGGTTGTGCCTAGTTGAGCCGCAATTGTTTCGCACTCAATTGCGTGCATTGCTACGCGCCTCGCACTACGGTAACGTAAAAATACTGATTCCCATGCTTTCCGGCGTGTCGGAGATTAATCAGACCCTGCAGTTCGTCGGCAATGCCAAGCAAAGTCTGGATGATGAGGGTATTCCCTATAATCGCGAAATACAAATTGGCGGCATGATAGAAATTCCGGCAGCCGCTTTGATGCTCGACGTGT
>JANMWF010000105.1:0-5439 GCA_031393845.1 Nitrosomonadales bacterium
ATTATCGCAATTACTGGAAAAAGAAAAGTTGCCGCACCAAGTTTTAAACGCCAAGCAGCACGCACGTGAAGCCGAGATCATAGCGCAAGCGGGAAGCCCAAAGATGATTACGATCGCCACTAACATGGCCGGGCGCGGTACAGACATTGTGTTGGGTGGCAACGTGGAAAAGCCAATCGAACTGATACGCATGGATGAGAGCTTGGACTATGCCACACGTAATCAGCGCATCGCCCAGTTGCGTGCTGAATGGCAGCCGATACATGACCAGGTTGTGAAGAGCGGTGGTTTGCATATCATCGGTACCGAGCGCCACGAGTCGCGTCGTGTGGATAACCAATTGCGTGGACGTGCGGGTCGTCAGGGCGACCCCGGCTCCAGCCGTTTTTATTTATCGCTGGAAGACCCACTGTTGCGGATTTTTGCCTCCGACCGTGTGGCAGCCATCATGAACCGTTTCAAGCTGCCCGAAGGTGAAGCAATTGAGCATTCTTGGGTTACCCGCGCCATTGAGAACGCACAACGGAAGGTCGAAGCGCGAAATTTTGACATGCGCAAACAGATTCTTGAATACGACGATGTAGCCAATGAACAACGTAAGGTAGTCTACCAGCAACGCAATGAGCTGCTGGAGAGCGTGGATATTTCCGAAACGATCGATGCAATGCGCGAAGGGGTAATGCATAACATCATTAGTGAATACATCGCACCGCAGAGCATGGAAGAGCAGTGGGATATCCCGGGGCTGGAGAAGGCATTGGCTGCCGAATTTCAATTGACTCTACCGCTTTCGCAATGGCTGGAACAAAATAAGCAGCTTGATGAAACTGGTTTGCGTGACCGTATAGTGCAGGCTGCACAACAGCAGTACCATGCCAAGGTGGAGCAAGTTGAGGCGGAAATGATGCACGGATATGAGCGCATCATTATGCTGCAAAGCGTAGATTCGCACTGGCGTGAGCACTTGGCTGCACTGGATCATCTGCGTCAGGGCATCCACCTGCGTGGTTATGCACAGAAGAACCCTAAGCAAGAATATAAGCGTGAAGCATTTGAATTGTTTTCCAGCATGCTTGAATCGATCAAACGTGATGTTACGCGGACACTGATGAATGTGCATATCCGCAACGAACAGGATATTGAAGCGGTAGAAGCACCCCACGCTCCGGAAAATGTGCAGTATCATCATGCTGATTACGAGGAGGCGTTGGCTACGGAGGATAGTGATGCAGAGCAAAAGCCATTTGTACGCACTGACAAAAAAGCCGGACGCAATGATCCATGTCCGTGTGGTTCTGGAAAAAAATACAAGCAGTGCCATGGCAAGTTAACTTGATGTAGTTATTATTGGTAGGAGCTCACGATGACGACGGATGACCTGATTTTGCAAACCCTGCGTAACTCCACGCTAACTGAAGAGATGCGAGATGCCGAGATTGAAGAATTGGCAAATATTATTACGGTGCATGAGTACAAAGCGGGTGAATATCTCCTTCAGCCTGGTAATAGCACCCTCAGAAATACACTTATGATCCTTGCTACAGGCGAGGTTGAGGCGACTGCCACTCTTGGTGGAGAGAAAGCTACCTTGCATCTGCTACAGCCCGGTGATTTGGCTGGCATCATCACGTTCGTTGGTGGTAGTGCCGCGCAGATCAGTGCGACTGTGGTGGCCAAGACAGACAGCAAAATGCTATTACTAGACCGTTCCCGCCTAGAATCTTTTCTCAGCACAAACCCCGCGATCGTGTATTACGTAATGCGCGGTATCGTGCGTCATGTGCACGGCATTGTGAGGCGCATGAATATGCAATCCGTAGAAATGAGCAATTACATTTACCAACAAGGTGGCCGCTACTAGCGACAAATCCTAACGCTTTAGTTGTGAAGCACTTCCTCGCTGGTCTCTATATTTCCATGCAATATGTTGCTCAGCTCTTTATACGAATATCCACACCGCGCCGTCATACTTTTTTGCTTGGTAAATAATGCCATGCACTCATCGTACGAATTTATGAAACCTATGGGCTAAAGACATGCCAGTTAATCTCCAGTCTCCTGTTTCAAGTGCTCTGTTGCCTGTTAAAGGCGTGCTACTGGGCACGGCGGAAGCGAACATCAAGAAGCTCGGGCGTAAGGATTTGCTGCTCATGCACTTGACCGCGCAAGCCACAGTGGCTGGAGTATTCACACGAAACCGCTTCTGCGCTGCGCCGGTCATTGTGGCACGCGAACATCTGGTTGCGAACAAAAGCGTGCGCGCACTGGTGGTTAACACGGGTAACGCTAATGCGGGTACCGGTGAGCAGGGGTTGGTTGCGGCTCGT
The DNA here is from genome assembly GCA_031393845.1 of Nitrosomonadales bacterium. Lineage (GTDB taxonomy): Bacteria > Pseudomonadota > Gammaproteobacteria > Burkholderiales > Gallionellaceae > Nitrotoga. Next base: position 2,328 of record JANMWF010000105.1, read on the forward strand.
GCCACCTGTGCCGAAGTAGCTATTCTTCTGGACTGCGAGGCAGAACAGGTGTTGCCGTTCTCCACCGGTGTGATCATGGAGGCGTTGCCGCTGTCGCGGTTGGTCTCTGGGCTGCCAACCTGCGTTGCCGAACTACGCGAGGATAACTGGCTTAATGCCGCGCAGGCCATCATGACCACGGACATCGTTGCTAAGGCGGTGTCCAAACAAATCTCAATCGATGGTGTAACTATCACTATTACCGGCATCGCTAAAGGCTCCGGCATGATCCATCCTAACATGGCTACCATGCTCGGCTATATTGCCACCGATGCGGCGGTGGCGCAGCCTCTGTTACAACAGTTGGCGACTCACGCCAGTGATGCTTCGTTCAACTGCATTACCGTGGATGGCGATACATCTACTAATGACGCACTGATGGTGATCGCCACCGGCATGAGTGGTGCACAAGCCATAACTGATGTGAAAAGCGCGGCGTTCGCGCAATTGCAGGCGGCAGTCACGGATGTTGCCATATTGCTTGCGCAAGCCATCGTGCGTGATGGTGAGGGTGCGACCAAGTTTATCACTGTCCAAATTGAAGGAGGCAAGAGCGTGGCGGAGTGCAAGAAAATCGCCTATGCCGTGGCACGCTCCCCCTTGGTCAAGACTGCGTTTTTCGCTTCTGATCCCAATCTTGGGCGCATCCTTGCTGCTATCGGTTATGCCGATGTGCAGGATCTCGACGTGCATCGCCTCAAGTTATATCTTGACGATGTGCTAGTAGCTGAACATGGTGGACGCGCCGCCAGCTATATCGAGGAAGATGGTCAGCGCATCATGCAACAAAGCGACATTACCATTCGGGTCATCCTAGATCGCGGCACGGCAGTTGCCACAGTATGGACCTGCGATTTCTCTTATGACTATGTCAAGATCAATGCCAGTTATCGTAGCTGATCAAACTGTTTGATTGGTAGGGCGCGCACAACTTGCCGCCGCCTAGTGTAGACAACGGCTATCCCGCTAAAAACCAAAACGGCTTGATGGCCCAGTGATTCCCGCCTACTTCACCAACTCCATCAGCTTGCCGCAGCTGTCCACCACATCGTATTTCACTTGATCGGAAGTGATTTTAGTAAAGAACTTGCGAGCACATTCGATTTTGCATTCTTCGATTTTCCGTAATTCCATGGTAGACATGGTGCCCTTGGCCTCAGCAATAAAATAGATGTGTTTGACAGCACCTTCATGGAAAGCGATGGCCCAGTCCGGGTTGTAGTTGCCTACCGGGGTCGGTATAAAAAAACCCTTTGGCAGCTTGGCGTAAACAACTACCTCGGCACTGGTGTCCAGTTCCTTGACGAACTCGCGTTCAATATTGGAATCGGTAATCACATAGTCATAGATATGGCGCTTCAGGGGCGAGCCTGCCTTGCTAAAATCCTGTTTGCTTTGGCCTTGAGTAAAGATTTTGATGTCGTGGGTTTCGGCAATTGGATCATAGACCAGATGTTCAATTATGACTGTTGCTTTCTGTTCGTTGATCAACCGGCTCGCCTGTGCAATAAAACTTTCCGGATTGGTCTTGAATTGTGCAAATACGGCGACATTAACACCGCGCAGAATTGACGCCACGGTAGCTCTTGTCAGCTGCACGGCCTCGGTTATTTTTCCTAACAGGTCGTACTTCACGGCAGAATGGATCGAGTGGGTGTACCTGTCCGTCTCGGTCGCGGTCAGCTTGAAAGCCTCGCCCTGCTTCAGCCCATCATGGGTCACTCTATCGGCCTGCTCACCACTATGTATGGTGTACTGCAAGGGCGTGACGCGCAGCTCTGTCTCCAGCACTTTGACGCACTTGCCGATGAGTTCTGCGCTGTCGAATTGAACACCGTATGCAGCCTTGCGGTTGATGCGGTTCCACAGCTCTGTAAACTCCTTTTTTTGAAGTTTTCGTTTAGAAGATTAGGCTTCGCTCCACGACCATTTTCAGGAAGCGGTATCTGCACATCGCTAAACACACTGTCGATCAAGGCCAGCACCTGATCGACGTACTGCTTCAGCTCATCTGGAAGCGCTTCCAGAGCTCCCTCTCTTTTCGCTTCATGGTACTTGTCGGTGATATTGCGTTTCTTATCGACGTAGCCGTTCTGAATTAGATAAAACTCGATGTCCGTTGCTTGATCTTCGGTAACAACAAGCTCACCCGCCTCTGTTTTCATAATCTTGCCGACAAAATAAGCCTTGTCTGCCACCCGTGGTCGCTCGGAAAGCGAATCGCTGATGTTGCGCTGTAAAGCGGTGACAAAATCCTTGTAACTTTCGCTCGCAACCACGGTCAGCACATTGATCTGGTGGACGGTGGCCGGATCATCCATGCGGTCGCCATTTTGGTTGACCGAGATACGCAAACCGCGCCCCACTTCCTGTCTGCGAGAGATGGTATTGTCGCTGTGTTTCAGCGTACAGATGACAAACACATTGGGGTTGTCCCAGCCTTCGCGCAATGCGGAATGAGAGAAGATGAAACGCACCGGCTCGGCCAGCGACAACAAGCGCTCCTTGTTTTTCAAGATCAGGTCATAGGCATCCACATCATCCGTCTCGTTAGATTTCTTGCCCGTTTCTGGATCGACAAGACGCTTGGTTTTCTTGTCTATGGAAAAATAGCCGTCGTGTGTTTTACCCGCTGTTATTTCTTTTAGGTAACGGTTATAAGGCGAATCTTCCAACGCCAGCACTTCATTGAGATGCTGGCTGTATTCCTCTTCAAAAACTTTAGCGTACTCGCCCGGATTTTCACCGTTGTCATCGTAGCGTCGGTACTTGGCGACCTCGTCGATAAAAAACAGCGACAGCACCTTAATGCCTTGGTGGAAGAGCGCCTGTTCTTTTTCGAAGTGGGCTTTCACGGCTTCGCGAATCTGGATGCGCCGCAATGCTGCCTCGTTTACATCGCCCGTGGCCTCTCCTGCTTGAAGCTCAACGCCGTTGAGGCTGTAGAAAAACCTGAATTTGCTTAAAAATTCACCTCTTGATCTGCCATAATTCCGTTACGAAATAAAACTAAAGTGGATGCGATATGGCGCGATTCAAACTGATACACAAAGGCTTAAAACTACTGCCGGTC
>JANMWF010000136.1:0-4815 GCA_031393845.1 Nitrosomonadales bacterium
CAAACCATCCGCTTCAATAGCAAGTGCAATTTCCTCGAACGAAATGCAGCGCTCAATTTTCAGCGCCTCATTTTTATCGGGATTCCAGCGAAATGGCTTCATGCCGTAAGTTTAACTTGATGTGTGCCTATTGTCACCAATTTGGCGGAAAAAGCTGGGGCCAGATCAAATGAAACCAGTCATCCCTTCTTCCGGTAGACCAATATTTGAAATCTTAACCCTTATCGGTTGAGACTTATTTGCTCAGGCCGCCAGTCGCCGCCAAGCGCTTTGAGCAAAGCTGTACTGGCGATCAAGCTTCGGCCAGTTATATTGAGGCTGCGCATGTCCGCATCAAGCGCTGTGGCCTGCGCCGTGACTACATTCAGGTAGCTCACTGTGCCAGCTATATACTGGTTATTAAAGAGAGTGACAGCCTCCTGCGCAGACCGTGTCGCTTCAAGTTGTACCTTGGTTTCTTCACTCAGGATGCGTAGCGTAGAAAGATTGTCCTCAACTTCCTGAAACCCAGCCAGAACAATCTGGCGGTAATCAGCAACGCTTTTGTCAAATAAGGCAATGGCCTGCTCTTTTTGGGATGACCGCAACCCTCCGTCAAACAATGTGGCCGCAATATTCGGTCCAATAGACCATACCCGCCTTGGCAGGGATATCAAATTAGAAAGCAGAGAACTTTGATAGCCAGTTGAGGCTCCAAGTATGAGAGATGGAAAATATGCAGCCTGGATCACGCCAATCTGGGCATTTGCGGCCTGAATGCGACGTTCCGCTGCGGCAATATCGGGGCGCCTCTCCAGCAATTCTGACGGAAGACCAGCAGGAAATTCTGGCAAATTTGGCAGGATCAAGGTTGGCTTGATCAAAAAATTGGAAGGCGCTTTACCGATCAGTACGGCGATTGCATGTTCAAGCTGTGCCCTCTGCACGCCAAGATCTATCGCCTGAGCTTGGGTGGATTTTAATTGTGTGTCTGCTTGAACAACATCGGAACGTCCAGCAATGCCGGCTTCATAGCGATTTTGAGTAATTTGAAGCGACCGCTTATAGGCTATTGCTGTCTGTTCCAGCAATTTACGTTGTGCGTCATTGATACGCAATTGTAAGTAAGTCTGTACCAATGTAGATTGGACACTTAGCAGTGCCGATTGCAGGTCTGCGGCACTGGCTTCAGCTGACGCTTGATTGGATTCGACGGTGCGCCCTATTCGTCCCCACAAATCGGCCTCCCAGCTGGCACTCATTAATAGCCGGTTGGTATTGGTAATCGCTGCGCTGGGATTGCCTGGAATTGTTACCCCGGAGTTGGTTGAGCTTGTGCCTTGTCCCCGAGTATTCGCAAAGCTTCCGGTCACTGTAGGGAAGTATCGTGCGCGCGCAACACCAAGAAGCGCGAGCGCCTGGCGGTATTGTGCTTCGGCGCTATGTATATTTTGGTTGGAGATTGATACTTGTTGTACAAGTGCGTTTAGTTGGATGTCACCATATATTTCCCACCATTTGCCGCGCAGAGTGTGATCTCGAGGATCTGCCAATTTCCATTGATGGGTTTCTTCCTTGAAAGTGGTTGGAGGTATAACGCCAGGTCGTTTGTAGTCGGGTCCCACGGCACATCCGGCCAGGCTTAAAACAGCCAGCACACAAAATGTTGCTATCAGTATTTTTATATTAGTCATAATTCATGTTTGTTTCGCAGCTTCAAGTGATTTAACTTGGGGTCGTTGCTTCCAAATTTTTTGACACCATAGCCGAAATCGATCGAGGTATAGATAGACTACGGGTGTCGTGTAGAGCGTTAGCAGTTGACTTAAAATCAGCCCGCCAACGATGGATATTCCCAGTGGTTGGCGCAGTTCAGCACCCATGCCCGAGCCCAGAGCGAGAGGCAGTGCGCCAAACAAGGCGGCCATGCTGGTCATCATGATTGGACGGAAACGTAATAGACAGGCTTCATAGATCGCATCACGTGGATTCAAGCCACGTTGCCGTTCGGATTCAAGTGCAAAGTCGATCATTAGGATCGCATTCTTTTTGACAATACCGATTAGAAGGATGACGCCAATCAACGCGATGATACTAAAATCCATTTGGAATGCGAGCAGCGCTAGAATTGCTCCTACTCCCGCCGACGGTAGCGTCGAAAGAATGGTTATGGGATGGATGTAGCTCTCATAAAGCATGCCGAGGACGAGGTACACCGCAACCAACGCGGCAAGGATGAGTACAGGCTGATTATCTAGTGACATCTTGAAAGCTTTGGCTGTTCCCTGAAAGCTGCCATGCACAGAAGAGGGCACGCCGATCTTCACCATGACATTCTCAATTTCTCGCGTAGCATCTGAAAGCGACACGCCGACAGGGAGGTTGAATGAAATCGTAGAGGCGGCAAACTGACCCTGGTGATTAATCGCCAGTGGCGTCGCTGTTTCTTCCCAGCGGGCAAAAGCGGCCAGCGGCACTTGCAGACCGCCGGGGGCAATCAAGAACACGTCCTTCAGTGCATTAGGGCTCTGCAAATATTGCGGGGCAGCCTCCATAACCACTCGATACTGGTTCAAGGGGTTGTATATCGTTGACACTTGGCGCTGGCCGAACAAATCGTTCAATGTCGTATCGATCAGCCTCTGCGTCAATCCAAGCCGTGCAGCCGCATCGCGGTCGATGATCAGCGAGGTCTGTATGCCTTTGTCTTGTTGGTCGGTGTTAACGTCCGCAAGTTGCGGTAGCGAGCGCAATGCTTGGCGGATGAGAGGTTCCCAGGTACGCAATTCATTAACCCCATCTGCCTGGAGCGTGTATTGGAACTGTGCGTTGCTGGCACGACCACCGACGCTGATGTCTTGGACCGATTGCAGAAACAGGTTGGCACCGGGTTCATGGGCGAGCTTGCTGCGTAACCGGGCGATGACCTTGTCAGCGGATAACTGACGTTCATCCAAAGGCTTTAGCCCAACGAACATTCGTCCCGTATTGATTTGTCCTCCTCCGGTAAAGCCTACTACACTATCCACCGCCGGATCCTGGCCGACAATGTTGACGAAAGTAGCAAGTTTGTTTCGCATGGCCTGGAAAGAAGTGCTTTGGTCTGCCTGAATGGCTCCCGTCAGGCGGCCTGTGTCCTGCTGCGGAAAGAAGCCCTTGGGTATGACAGTGTAAAGATAAATATTGAGGCAAACCGTTGCCAGAAGCACGAGCATCATGATGCGACTGTGCGCGAGTGCCCAATCGAGCGACACCCGGTAGCCGTTCAATAGCGCATTGAAGATGCGCTCACTTACTCGATGGAAACGTCCTTGCGATGACTCCGAGCGTGGACGCAATAGCCGTGCACACATCATGGGTGTCACAGTCAACGATACAACCAGAGACACCAGAATGGCCGCTGATAGCGTGATAGCAAATTCTCGAAACAGTCGCCCGACGACGCCGCCCATTAGCAAAATGGGTATGAATACGGCGACCAAAGACAGACTCATTGACAGTACCGTGAAACTCACCTCGCGTGCCCCTTGTACAGCAGCTTTAAATGGCGCAACGCCGTTCTCGATGTGGCGAGAAATGTTTTCCAGCATCACCACAGCATCGTCCACCACAAATCCGGTAGCGACGGTCAGGGCCATAAGCGAGATATTGTTCAGGCTGAAACCGGCCAGATACATCACGCCAAAGGTGCCGATCAGCGATACCGAGACCGCAACGCTTGGGATGAGAGCAGCCCGGACGTCACGCAGAAACAGGAACACAACCAACACCACCAGGGCGATCGAAATCAACAGCGTATGTTCGACTCCGCGTAACGATGCGCGAATGGTCGGTGTACGGTCCGACGCCACTGCCAAGGTAATTGCCGCCGGAATAGAGGCACGCAATAGAGGCAACAATTGCTTCACCTGATCTACCGTTTCAATGATATTGGCACCCGGCTGGCGATTCAGGATCAGCATTACTGCCGGTTTACCATTGACCAGTCCGGCATTTCGGATGTCCTGTACTGAATCCTCTACTTGAGCAATATCGGCCAGACGGATGGGTGCGCCGTTACGATAAGCTACGATTGTCGGAAGATATTCGGCAGCAGTTCTGGCCTGATCATTAGCCAGTATCTGCCAGCGCCGGTCTTCGTGCTCAAGCGAGCCTTTAGGCCTGTTAGCGTTGGTGGCGACGATCGCAGCACGCGCATCCTCAACGCCTATGCCATACTTGTTCAGGGCGCTCGGGTTGAGTGACACGCGCACGGCCGGTAGCGAACTGCCCCCTACAGTCACCAAGCCAATTCCTTTCAATTGGGATATTTTTTGAGCGAGAATAGTCGATGCCGCATCGTACATCTGCCCTCGACTCATTGATTCCGAGGTAAGAGAAAGAATCATAATGGGCGCATCGGCCGGATTGACTTTGCGGTAGATCGGGTTGTTGGGAAGGCCAGTGGGCAAAAGATTTCGCGCCGCGTTCATTGCCGCCTGAACGTCTCGCGCAGCACCATCAATGTTGCGGTTAAGATCGAATTGCAAAGTGATTCTGGTTGAACTCAGCGAGCTGGACGAACTAATTTCGGTAACACCCGCGATGAGGCCAAGCGATCGTTCAAGCGGTGTTGCCACCGTGGCAGCCATAGTTTCCGGACTTGCTCCTGGCAGTGTTGCCTGCACCGAGATTGTTGGAAAATCAACTTGTGGCAAGGCAGCTACAGGAAGCAATGTAAATGCAATTACTCCCGATAATACGATACCCAGTGCCAATAACGTTGTGGCAACCGGACGATTTATGAAGATTACGGATAGATTCATGGCAACAATACTGTTTACATCTAGGTACGGT
>JANMWF010000149.1:0-4760 GCA_031393845.1 Nitrosomonadales bacterium
GAATACGGCACAGAAGACGTTGACCAAACTGGCGCAGTATTGCGGGATATGCGCATAACTCAGATGTTTGCGTACCACGGCGGCGTTTTTTGACTCCGCCAAGGCGTTATCGTTGGAATGCCGTGGCCGTGACTGGGTGAACTCGACCCGGAGCTTCTCCAACAGCTTTGCGACCTGATAATTGATGTACTCTGAACCGTTATCCGAATGGAGCCCCAGGATAACAAACGGAAATCCATCCAGCAACTGTCGGATGACCGGCAGCAAATACGCCTCGCTGATCTTCTCGCAGGTGGCGATGAATTGCATTTGCGTCACACAGCCTACCGCAGCGATAGGTGAAACCCTGCTTGGGCGCGCAGGGCTGTTTCGATAGCTTTCCATCCTTGCGGTATTGCCGTGCCAATCGGGTTACTTGCTGGCGTGATAGCCCGGTCATGCGCTCGATATAGCGCAGTAGTACGCCCTTATCTACCCGCCCGTGCGGGGCCGTAGCCAAACCGTTTGAGGACGCGCCCGATAAACTGGTTACACTCCTTTTTTGGAACCCGAAATACAATCTCCGATGTCCCGTCCAAAATGCCTTGATCTGCACCAAGGTCTGTAGCTTTGCTTCTTCCATGTTGATCAACATGCTTCGCATAATGACTGACCCAGCAAATCAATTTCAGACTCATTTCATGTTGGAAATACGCCAACCCTTCAGACTCATTTCATATTGGAAGAGGCTGCCTCTTGTTATGCCTGTCATGTTCCGGTAAGGTTGTTGGCGCATGATTAGTCCTGTGCATAAGCCTCAACAACCTGAGGAGACCGTCAAGAACAGTTTCTTGACGAAGTGCAACAAGAACGCCGCACCACACTTGGCAATAGGTAACACCATGAAAACATTTTTTCGCTGTTGCAAAATTAGGTGACCAATGAAACGACTACTATTCTGCATATGTACTGCGCTACTGTTGAATGTTGGTACAACGTGGGCAGATCCATTCGAAGACGGCTTAGCTGCGTATAAGCGCGGTAACTACATAAAAGCAGTCAGGTGGTACCAAGTAGCAGCAGCGCGGGGGAATGCGCGTGCGCAATACAATCTCGGCTTGATGTATGTCAGCGGCCAAGGCGTTGCACAAGACTACGCAAAAGCATTGAAGTTGTATCGTCTGGCAGCAGCGCAGGAGAATACAAACGCGCAATACGATCTCGGCTTGATGTATGAGAAAGGGATAGGTAATGCACGGGATTACGCAGAAGCAGTTAAATGGTATCGACTAGCTGCAGCGCATGGAGATGCACGGGCGCAATTAAATCTCGGGCATAGATATAAAAATGGGCAAGGTGTTACGCAGGACTATGCCGATGCAGTGAAGTGGTATCGTCTGGCTGCAGAGCAGGGAAACGTAGATGCGCAATACAATCTCGGCTTGAACTATGCCAACGGGCAAGGCGTTGCGCAGGATTACGTAGAAGCAATCAAGTGGTGGCGCCTAGCAGCGGCGCAAGGGAATGTGCTGGCTCAATACAGCCTCGGCATGATGTATGACGAAGGGCACGGTGTCTCTCAAGACTATGCTGAAGCGGTCAGGTGGTATCGTCTAGCAACAACGCAGGGGAATGCGAATGCGCAATTCAATCTTGGCTTGAAGTATGTAAATGGGCAAGGTGTTGCTCAGGACTACGCTGAAGCAGTGAAATGGTATCGCCTAGCTGCAGCACAAGGGAATGCGAATGCTCAATACGAGCTTGGTTTGAAATACGCCAAGGGACAAAGTGTTGCTCAGGATTCCATAGAAGCCCTCAAATGGTGGCGCCTAGCAGCAGCTCAGAGGAATGCAAATGCGCAATTCAATCTTGGTTATGTGTATGACAAAGGGAGAGACGTTTCGCAGGATTACGCGGAAGCAATTAAATGGTATCGATTAGCTGCAACCCAGGAGAATGCGAATGCGCAATACAATCTTGGCTTAAAGTATTCCAACGGGCAAGGCGTTGCTCAGGATTCCATAGAAGCACTCAAATGGTGGCGCCTGGCAGCTGCACAAGGGCAAGCGGAGGCGCAATTCAACCTCGGCGTGATTTATATGAAAGGGCAAGACGTCCCGCAAAACCATGCTGAAGCAATCAGGTGGTATCAATCATCTGCAGCACAGGGGAATGCACATGCACAAAACAACCTCGGTTTTATGTATTACAGCGGGCAAAACGTCTCGCAAGACTACCTTGAAGCTGCCAAGTGGTTTCGTCTGGCGGCAGCGCAGGGGGATAATCTGGCGCAATATAATCTTGGCTATATATATGGCAAAGGTTTAGGCGTTACGCAGGACTACATTGAAGCGGTCAAGTGGTGGCGACTGGCAGCTGCACAAGGGCAAGCGGAGGCGCAATTCAACCTCGGCGTGAGTTATAAAGCAGGGCAAGGCGTCCCGCAAGATTACGCTGAAGCGGTAAGATGGTATCGCCTGGCAGCAGTGCATGGGAATACGAATGCGCAATACAATCTCGGCGTGATGTATGAGGAAGCACAAGGTGTTGCACTGGACTATGTTCGCGCACACACGTGGTTCAATCTTAGTGCTACGTCAGGATATGGGGACGCAGCGAAGAGTCGCGACATGGTTGCAAAGAAAATGACATTACAGCAAATCGCAAAAGCACAGAAAATGGCAAATGACTGTCAGCAGAAAAATTTTAAAGCATGCGACTGAATCTCATATCAGTCCGATGCAGTCCGAAAAAAAATGTGGAAGTGTCTTGTGGGTCTGCTTGCCATGCCAAATAGACTTTACAGACAATTATCCCAAGACCCGCATTTCGTAAACCACACTTTATGATGGACTGAATGATGGGCTGGTCATCGTTCCGGAATGGTGCATTAGTATTGGTTGCGGCAGTTGTTATATCGGTACCCTCCTCGACCCAAGCCATTCAAGATCGGGCTGATATCGAGCCCAACGACCCGGTCAGCGCGGAACATGCGATTGCTTGGAAATTGACTCCTAACGTCTACCATGAGACCGCAGGCCGTTCAGCCGTGGACATCAATTTACGTGGCAACCGGGAAGATGATGTTTTCTGGATCGGTCAATACCAGCGAGGCACTGAATTTCAGCAGACTCGCGTCGGCTATGAACGTCAGTACCCGTTGCCTTTTGGAAGAGTTATTGCTTCAGGGCAATACGCGTCGCGCGGATTCATGGGCGGCAGCGCCACCCTGGAATTAAGCAATGGCAAAGAAGCGCCCTACTTCGGGCTGCTCGGTTTTGGGCGGACTAATCTTAAACCGTATTACAACCTCAACTTTGATCCGAATGACTCGATCTTGCTCGGCGCTGGCTGGCGTCCGGACAACGCCACTTTCATGACCCTGTATCAGGTTCGCGATGACCGGCTCAGGACCGAACAACGTGTCACGCACCTCGTATTGCGCAGACAAACAAGCGCACTGTCACGACTGACGATTGACTTGTTTCGGCGCACAGGCCGTAGTGATCCGGATTCTGAGCTCTTCCACGGCACTGGCGTTGCGCTAACCTATGATCGGGAACCCTGGTTCTTTCGTCTAGCTTTGGATCCCCATGCAAACTTCACTGCCAGCAATATGACACGTTTGGCGGTGGGAATCCGATTCTAGTGACAGCCCTGATTCGAAGGGAACAGGCATCTCCAAGATGAATTCTTCGCTCTTCTATTTCGCAATATTTTTAACATGGAACGCATCGGTCAAAAAAACCATGCCCTCATCCCACGAAGCCTTGTCCGCTGCAGCGTTATAGGCTAGCGGCAGCTTGAACTCCTGCCCATATTTATCTGCGTCCGGATTGGTGAAGCTGTGCTTGGCGCCGGGATAGGTCACCGCCCTGTAAGTCACACCAGCCTTCTCCATCTCCTGCCTGAAGGCGGCGACCTGCGTCGCGGGAATCATCGGGTCGTCTTCACCGGTGAAAGACGCGACGCGCGCCTTGATCTTGCCCGCCTCTGCCGGATATTCCGTTCCCAGACCACCGTGGAAACTTATCACAGCCTTAAGTGGCTCACCGATGCGCGCCATGTTCAATACTACCGAACCACCAAAACAATAGCCGATAGCTGCGATTCGGTTGGAATCCACGGTCTTTTCCTTGCTGATCAGGCTGTATGCACTATCGAATCGAGCCTTGGCGAGTTTAATGTTCTTTGCCACATCGCTGGCAAACTTGCCTGCATCGTCCGGGTGATGCGCCTGTTTACCGTCGCCATACATATCAACTGCCAGCGCGGTGTAGCCACGCTCTGCCAACATACGAGCGCGTTTTCGTGCATATTCGTTGTGTCCCCACCATTCATGCACTACCAGAATACCTGGGCGCTTGCCCTTTATAGCATCGTCGTAGGCGATATAACCCTTGAGATTGGTACCGTTGGCGCTATAGCTCACTTCCTTACCTTGTACGGCAGCATAAGATACAGAAGTTGCGAACATCAGACTCGCGAACAACAGAAATTTATTCATATTTTCTCCAAAAATTAGCTCGTTCATAAAGATGCAATGCTAAATGTACCGACGCTTGCATAGCGATGATGACTCATCGGGCAGCCCAACAACCATCCAGATCGTCTATAAAATAGCATAATAACTTTTTATTTTATCAAGTTATATGAAATTCTGATGACTTACCTTGTGCACAAAAATCGTGGTTCAACTGACTTTCGATAACCGCTTCAAGCCACACTATTTAATAGGATCTCGCACTTCATTCTGCACGCCGTTGGCTCCAGAGAGGGCG
>JANMWF010000165.1:0-13339 GCA_031393845.1 Nitrosomonadales bacterium
GGCGGACAATTTCAAAGCTTATAGTGTATCTGGGCATCGCCATTTGCCGGAAATTAGTCAAGGGCTCACGCGAGCGGCAAAACAGGAGGTCAGTCTGACCTTTGTGCCGCACCTTACGCCAATGATACGCGGCATTCATGCCACATTGTATGCGAGCATACAATGTGATACCGACCTGCAGGCGCTATATGAGCAGCGTTACGCCAATGAGACATTTGTAGACGTAATGCCAGCCGGTAGTCATCCTGAAACGCGTACTGTACGCGGTGCGAATTGCTGTCGAATCGCGGTACACCGGCCGCAACAAGGTAATACTGTGGTTGTATTGTCAGTAATTGACAATCTGGTCAAAGGTGCGGCCGGTCAAGCGGTACAGAATATGAACATCATGTTCGGCCTACCCGAAATGACAGCGCTGACCAACATTCCTTTGTTGCCTTAGGATGCATAAAGTCAATGCGTTATTTGACTCATCCCGCCTCAGAATTTCTTTTTTTCTAAACCCATTTTTTCATTTTTGAAACATACTATCGCTTCTTAAAGTACACGGAAAACGTTAGAATTGCGGTCTTTGCAATACTCTTAAGGAAATTCAACCATGTCTATGGCTGACCGCGACGGTTTTATCTGGTATGACGGCAAACTTGTGCCTTGGCGAGATGCCACAACTCACGTATTGACGCATACACTGCACTACGGCATGGGAGTATTTGAAGGTGTGCGCGCATACAAGACTACTCAGGGCACGGCAATCTTCCGCCTTAAGGATCATACCGACCGCCTGTTCAATTCAGCCTATATCTTCAAGATGAAGATGCCATTCGACAAAGAAACTCTGATGGAGGCGCACTGCGAAGTGGTGCGCGCCAATAATTTGGAGTCCTGTTACATTCGGCCCATTGTGTTCTATGGCTCAGAAGCCATGGGTATCGCCGCCACTTCTATTAGCACCCATGTCGCCGTTGCAGCTTGGCCATGGGGCGCGTATCTTGGTGCAGAGGGAATGGAAAAAGGCATTCGTGTAAAAACTTCCAGTTTCACCCGCCATCATGTAAACATTAATATGTGCCGTTCCAAATCCGTCGGTACTTACACCAACTCCATTCTGGCGCATCAAGAAGTGGCGCACGATGGCTATGATGAGGCGTTACTACTGGACGTGGATGGTTATGTAGCGGAAGGAGCGGGCGAGAATATCTTTATTGTGAAAAAAGGCAAACTGTATACACCCGACCTGACTTCCTGCCTGGAAGGCATCACGCGCGACTCCATCATCACGCTGGCGGCTGGTCTTGGCATACAACTGATCGAAAAACGCATCACGCGTGATGAGGTATATTGCGCCGACGAAGCTTTCTTTACTGGGACTGCGGCAGAAGTTACACCGATCTGCGAATTGGACAACCGCACCATAGGCAATGGTATGCGCGGTCCAATCACAACGCGTCTGCAAGCGCTGTTTTTTGATTGTGTCAGTGGAAAAAATACGCAATATGCTGATTGGTTGGCACACGTTTAAGAGGAATTATATGCAAACCGAACATGCCAAGCTACGCTATATAGAAGTGACCGCCGCAGACTTGCCGCTTTATTGTCCCATGCCCAATACGAGCCTATGGAATGCACATCCCAAAGTGGTCATCCCGGTCGACAAGATCGGTGAAGCACGTTGCCCTTATTGCGGCACACTATACAAGTTCAAGGGCGAGTTACCTAAAGGTCATCATTAAGTAACCCTCGCCAGGCAAAAATCATGGGGTGCTTTAATTCGATTACATCAGGATCGGGCATTCTCGCTATCACATTGTCTCGTGACCCTTGATAGAGTCATGCGCACATTCCTATCCTATCGATGGAGCTAAACCATGCAAAACTTACCTAAAGAAATTTTCAAGGCCTACGATATTCGCGGCATTGTCGGTAAATCACTGACCCAGGAAATCATCGAGATTATTGGCCATGCCATCGGATCAGAAGCCACAGCACGCGGCCAGAACACGATTGCAATTGGTCGCGACGGGCGTCTGTCTGGCGTGGAATTTACCGCCGCTTTGGCACGCGGCATTCAGAAGAGCGGCATCAACGTCATTGATGTTGGGCGTGTTGCTACGCCCATGGTGTATTTTGCGGCTTATCATCTGGACACGCATTCTGCAGTCATGATTACCGGCAGCCACAACCCCCCGGATTACAATGGACTGAAAATGGTACTGGGAGGTGAAACGCTCTCCGGTGATGCCATACAAGCCCTGCGCACACGCATCGAGCAAAATAATCTCAGCCATGGTGCGGGTACTTATTTGCAGTTCGATATAGGCCCCGTATACATTGCACGCATTGTTTCCGACATTAAATTGGCACGGCCCATGAATATCACGGTTGATTGCGGCAATGGCGTGGCCGGGGATTTCGCCGCCACTTTGTATCGTCAGTTGGGCTGCACAGTCACGGAACTGTTTTGTGAAGTGGATGGCAACTTCCCTAACCATCATCCTGATCCTTCACAACCGGAAAACTTGCAAGACCTGATCCATGCACTCGCCAGCAATGATAGTGAACTGGGCTTGGCCTTCGACGGTGACGGCGACCGCTTGGGCGTCGTTACTAAAAATGGCAACATCATTTTTCCAGACAGGCAGTTAATGCTGTTCGCAGCCGATGTGCTGGCACGCAATCCTGGTGCAGAAATTATCTTCGACGTTAAATCCACGCGCAAGCTGTTTGGCTGGATTACACAACATGGTGGCAAACCGACACTCTGGAAAACCGGCCATTCCTTCATCAAGACAAAAATGAAGGAATGCGGCGCATTGCTGGCAGGTGAAATGAGTGGCCATGTATTCTTCAAGGAACGATGGTATGGCTTCGATGACGGTCTGTATGCGGGTGCCCGTTTGCTCGAGTGCTTGAGCAAACAGTCAGATGCAAATGGCGTGCTGAATGACCTGCCCAATTCAATTAACACACCGGAACTGCAAATTAAGCTTAAAGAGGGCGAGAGCTTCGCTCTGATCACACAGCTACAGAAAGAGGCAAAATTTACCGATGTACAAGACATCATCACCATAGATGGTCTGCGCGTTGAATATACCGACGGCTTTGGCTTGATACGAGCCAGTAATACTACACCTGTGATCGTATTACGCTTTGAAGCAGATAATGAGGAAGCATTAACAAGAATTCAGCAAGATTTTCGCCGCGTGCTGCTGAATTCCAATCCAAGTCTACAACTGCCGTTCTGATCTGAATGATTGGGTATTCTTTCTCAAAAAGAATGGGCACAGCAAAAGCCAACAAAACTGGATACGGCTACGTAGGTTAATAATTGAAATAAAAATTAATCGATAAAATATGATCATTCCGATTTATTGGAGTGAGAGGCCTGTTGATATACTGATTCATATAGCCGATTTCATATTTAGTTTCTTTATTAAAATTATAGCCCAACCCTACGAACGCTCTATTTTGATCGAAACCTCTACGAGGGAACCAGTCGACATTGTTGAGATTCAGAAAATATTCATCGCTAGCCACTACGCTGTAAGCTGGAGCAGCAGTCAGAGGTACCGATATTTTAAACATTTGCCGAAAACGCATGGCGGTGTCATCACCCAAACGAGGCGCTAAACGTTCTTCCAAGCGGCTTCGACTGCTGACTGATCCAAACGTAAATTTATCGCTCCACAATAATTGTTGCCAGAATCGCCGCTCGTTGAATGTTATTTTGTAAAATGGTTCTGCAGTGGGAACCAACGCATAGCCCATCCAGACACTAGTGGTGTTGTTAATTGCATACCCTATCCCGGGGCGAATGATAGCCTGAGAAAAGCGTGATGTGTCATCGCCAAAACGCCCTTGAAATTCTGCCCAGTATTTAAAATCTTTAATGCTGGATTGAAAGGCTCTAGGCTACCAACCGCCGTTGCAGTGCCCCAAGTCTGGTAATCGACTATATCTTTTGCAGCAATAACAGGGCCAGAAAGTAATAAACCAGATAATGCTAATGCCATAGACGGTTTTATTTTATGAAACACTTGGTTCTCCTTGTCATAGATTATGCTGTATCGAAAATTTAATATAACGAACTGAAAAAATTGTAATTTAAATTATTTTAGATGCTTGGAAAATCTCAACAATATTGTCCGGCAGCATAACCAGATGACCATGCCCACTGAAAGTTGTAGCCGCCCAGTTGACCTGTTACATCTACCACTTCACCGATAAAATACAGACCGTTCACCTCATTGGCTTCCATGGTTTTAGACGATAAGGCATGGGTATCAACACCACCGCAGGTAACTTCTGCCTTGGTATATCCCAATGTGCCGCTAGGCGTAATTTGCCAATTATGCAATTTGGCGGCAAGCGCTGCGATTTCCTTATCCGAATATCGGTTAATTGGCGTATTACTTGAAAGATTATTTCCGGCCAGCTGGGCGCACCATGTTTCAATAAATCGCTTGGGTAAATATTGTGCAAAAAAGTTGCTTAGCAACATGCGACTGTCTCGCTGCTGCGCGAACAATTGCAGTGTGTCATGATCTGGCAGCAAATTAATGTGCAGCGGCTGGCCCGGCTCCCAATAAGATGAGATCTGCAAGATGGCGGGGCCACTGAGGCCGCGATGGGTAAAAAGGAGATTTTCGCGAAAAACTTGTTCACCATAACTTACGACCGCATCCACGGAAATTCCGGCAAGATCAACATAAGGTGCCCAATCATCCGGATGAAAGCTCAATGGCACCAACCCCGGCTTGAGTTTGGTCATGGGAATGTCGAATTGCTGCGCGAGTTGGTAACCAAACGGTGTTGCACCAATCTTGGGAATAGACAGGCCACCGCTGGCAATCACCAAAGACTGCGAGCGAAATGTGCCATGACTGGTATTGCAACTAAATCGTTCGGCTGATGGACGTACATTACCGCTTACTTCTGGCCCCTCTCCTTCTTGCGGAAAAAGGAGGTTAAGGCGCTCAATCTTATGCACTTCACAAGCCATTAACCAATGTACTCCCGCTGCATCGCATTCGTTTTTTAGCATCGCAATGATGGCTGCCGATCCTTCGTCACAAAACAGTTGGCCAAGTTTTTTTTCGTGATAACCGATATCTTGCTGGTTAAGCCATGAGATGAAATGCTGGGGGGTGTAGCGCGCCAATGCGGAGCGACAGAAATGCGGATTGTTAGATAAGTAATTTTCCGGCTTGGCGTACAAATTGGTGAAGTTGCAGCGGCCGCCACCAGAGATGCGGATTTTCTCCGCCAATTTTTTAGAATGATCAAGCAACTGCACAGAACGCCCTCGACGTGCGGCCTCGATGGCGCACATCATGCCAGCCGCGCCGGCACCGATGATCAACACATCCACATTGACACTCATCACAACAGACTACTAGCCGCTTTCAACAGCCTGTCAGCTTGGACATGCTTCTAATATTATGTATCACGGCTACACCTCCAAAAGCTTTAATTGTTTCCATATACAGACGCCCTTGCTGGCTTTATCGATATCGGCCAACTGCTGCGTATGCTGCGCCAACTCATCATCGTTAGCAGGCAGCACACGCAGCTCCAAACGAGACAAATCTGCAAAAACCATGGTCGGCTCTTCTTCCTGCTCACCGCTCCCATCATCCAGCAAACTTTTCTGTCCACGCGTCATGGACAGATAAACCTCCGCCAACAGCTCGGTGTCCAATAGCGCGCCATGCAAGGTGCGGTGAGAATTGTCGATCTGATAACGGTCACACAAAGCGTTCAGATTGTTTTTCTTGCCGGGATGCAACTCCTTGGCCAACTTCAGTGTGTCAATGACGCTCGCACAATAGTTATTCAACCCAGGCAGTCCGGTTAGTTCCAGCTCTTTATTGAGGAACCCGACATCGAACGGCGCATTGTGAATGATGAGTTCCGCACCGCGAATAAACTCAAGCAGCGCTGGTGCAATATCAGCAAATTTCGGTTCGTCTTGTAGACGCTCCAGCGTCAGGCCATGCACTTCGGCCGCTCCCGCATCAATCTCGCGTTCCGGGTTAAGATAGCGGTGAAAACGTCGATCAGAAACTTTGCGGTTGCATAATTCGATAGCCGCCAGTTCAATAATGCGGTGACCTTTCCCTGGATCAAGGCCAGTGGTTTCGGTATCCAACACGATTTGCCTCATTTTATGCTTTCATTCAACAGTTGCTCAATACCGCGATTGGCCAATTCATCGGCACGCTCGTTCCCATCATGCCCGGCATGTCCTTTTATCCACACCCACTGAACATGATGCTTGCCCGCTAGCTCATCCAGCCTGCGCCACAAGTCTTCATTTTTGACCGGTTTCTTGTCGGCAGTTTTCCAGCCACGCTGCTTCCAGTTATGCACCCAGATACTAATACCTTGCTGCACATACTTTGAATCGGTATGCAGGATCACCCGGCACGGTCGCTTCAATGCCTCCAGCGCGCGGATCGCGGCCAGCAGCTCCATGCGATTGTTGGTTGTATGCGCTTCGCCACCACATAGCTCGCGCTTTTTGCCCATAATTTGTAACAGCGCGCCCCAGCCGCCCACGCCGGGGTTCCCCTTGCAAGCCCCATCAGTATAAATTTCTACTATATCTTCACTCACTGCCAGAAGTTCGTTCATTCAGGTTCCGTTTTTGTACACTGCGATATTTCTCTATTCAGCTTAGGCGTTGCCGGTAACAGCTTGCCAACAAGCCCCTCGTTCCATTTTGGCTTGATCAGGTTCATTCCCGGCACATGCTTAATCGCCTGCAAATAATATACCCCGCCCCACACTGCCCACCAGCGGTCGCCCGCTGACTCCATAAAATTAAAGCGGTTAAGCCAATTTGGATTCGTGAGCGGAGGTGCGTAACAGGCAAAACGCCCCGTTACCACCTCAAATCCCAGCAATGCCAGCCAATCCTTCAAGCGCGACAAAGCAATAAAATCTCCACGCCATGGGAAATTCGTCTGCGAACCCAATACGCGCCGAGCCCCCCACAGGCTACGCGGATTGAAGCCGCTGATGATGACATTTCCCTCAGGTCTTAACACACGCTCAACTTCACGTAAAATTTGATGAGGATGGGCATTGAATTCCAGTACATGCGGCAGAAGCACCAAATCCAAGCTACTGCATCCGAATGGCAATTCATCCATAGCCAGCCGTACTTGCACCCCGGTCTCGTTCCCCACTATGACGCGCAGCGGCATACGGCTGGCACGCAGAAAATCATGCTCGGCCAGCCCGAGTTGCACGGCATTGAAGCCAAAAATATCAGCCACACTGTGATCAAACAATGCCTGCTCGCACCCCATCAAATATTTCCCCGGAGGCGTGGCGAACCAATCATTCAGCGTATTTGTAGTTGACATGCAATACTCTTTCACTTGAGTATAGCCAAATAATAAACGGACATATCCATGCTAAATATTATTCCCATCCCTGCATTCAAGGACAACTACATCTGGCTGCTGCATGACCACCAACATGTAGTAGTGGTCGACCCGGGTGACGCCGCGCCGGTGCTGGATTACCTCAATCTACACAAGCTCAAACTCGCCGCCATCCTGTGTACACACCATCACAACGATCACGTCGGTGGCGTCTGCAAACTTGTTGAATTATACAACGTGCCCGTGTATGGCCCACAGCTTGAAAACATTTCCTGCGTCAGTCATATGCTCGGCGACGGAGATGTAATTGAAATCCCGGAATTAAAAATAAAACTGAGTGTGATTGATATCCCTGGCCATACCCACGGGCATATTGCCTATCTGGGTGCCGGCAGCGTATTTTGCGGCGACACCCTGTTCGGTTGTGGCTGCGGCAGGTTGTTTGAAGGAACGGCTGCGCAATTGTTCCATTCCCTGCAACGGCTGGCCAATTTGCCTGATGAAACAAAAGTGTATTGCGGACATGAATATACCGAGGCCAACATCCGTTTTGCGCTAGTCTGCGAACCCGACAATGCTCAGCTCAAACAACGTCAAGCAGATGTGCAGGCGTTACGCGCTGCCGGGCGTCCAACGTTACCTTCGACTATTGCTTTGGAAAAAGCCACCAACCCTTTTTTACGCTGCGCTGAGCCAAGCGTCATCGCCACCACATTGAGCATGACACAAATAAAAGAGACCGACGAAACCAGCATCTTTACTGCTCTGCGCACCTGGAAAAATAATTTCTGAAACTATTTTAGATTGCGATAAAGCCCGTTCTGGTTTATCCTGCGCGACCTTCGGAGAGGTGGATGAGCGGTTTAAGTCGCACGCCTGGAAAGCGTGTTTAGGATAATATCTTAACGCGGGTTCGAATCCCGCCTTCTCCGCCAAGAACATAGTATTAGCGCCACTTAGATGGCGCTTTATTTTTTTACCAACCAATCAGCCCACCAATCAACCCACCATTTTCTATGTGCTTGATTGATCTCGCATGAGACAAAGTGAGCTAGCCTCGATTTTGTGGACGGGCAAGTTGATAATATTTTATCAACTTGTTAGACGTTATTGATCCGGCACGAATTGAACTTGATTGCCGTTCGTGCTGAGCTTGTCGAAGCATAAGAAGCCATTCACATTTCGACAAGCTCAATGCGAACGACTTCTTGGATAAACGGTGCCGGGTCAATAGTAGAGGGATGCCAGTTCGAATCCTAAACACGGATTAATTTCCCTGTTTCGGCATTGCCAATTCCCTGTTACCCGGGCCAATAGCAGCGTATCGGCAGTGATTTGCTGCAGACCAAATTTTTGCTGTTAAAATCCGAGCCTATACAAGGCTAGACACGTTCCAGATAATACGATCGGATTCCAACTAGGTGGGAGCTATCAGGCAGTTTCAGTTAGTGTCCAATCCCCTCTCTCCCACCAAACATTATGGCCACCTACAAACTCATCGAAATCTCACAGGCATTTCACGCTTTCGACGACATTCTGGATGTCCGTTCGCCGGCCGAATATGCTGATGACCATCTTCCTGGGGCGATTAATGTACCCGTGCTGAACGATGAGGAGCGTTCCCGCATCGGCACCTTGTTTACTCAAGTTTCACCTTTCGAGGCAAAGAGACAAGGAGCAGCACTGATCGCTCGAAATATCGCACGCCATGTGGAAGAGACTTTCGGCGACCGGCAAAAAGGCTGGCGACCTCTAGTGTATTGCTGGCGTGGTGGCATGCGTAGTGGCGCTATGGCGCACATCCTGGCCCAGATAGGTTGGAGAACTGCTCAGCTGGAGGGCGGTTACAAAGCCTATCGGCGCTATGTGATCACCGCGCTGGAAACGCTACCTGCCAAGTTTGATTTTTGTGTGATCAGTGGTGCGACCGGCTCGGGAAAGAGTCATCTGTTGCATGCACTGGCCGAGCAAGGGGGGCAGGTCTTGGATTTAGAAAAGTTGGCGCAACATCGCGGCTCACTTCTCGGTGATTTACCAGGCCAACCACAACCGACGCAAAAAACTTTTGAAACCCGACTCTGGGACGCACTATGTGCTTTCACCCCTGATCGCCCTGTTTACATTGAGGCGGAAAGCCGCAAGATCGGCGTGTTGAGCGTGCCAAATGTTTTGCTCGATCGCATGCGCGCATCTCCTTGCGTGCGGATTGAAGCGCCACAGAAAGCCCGTGTAGATTTTCTAATGGATGACTATGCGCACTTCCTTGGCAATCCCACACTTTTGGCCGAGCGCTTGACGCGGCTCATGGAACTGCATGGTCGTGTGGTAATCAACCGCTGGTGCGAAATGGCGCGGCACGGCGAGTGGAGACCGCTGGTGGAAGAATTGCTGACGCAGCACTATGATCCGGCATACCGGCGCTCTTCTGGCGACAGCTTTCGGCAACTGAACAACGTCAATATGCTACAACTGGCCTCGCTAGATAGCGACAGTCTGCGCAAGGCGGCTGAAGATTTGATTCTTAAGGAAAGATAAAATGATAAGTGAAATCCGCCTTACCCAGTTTTCCCACGGTGGCGGCTGCGGTTGCAAGATCGCACCCGCTGTGCTTTCGCAGATTTTGTCGGGTCTGCCGCAGACTGGCATGTTTCCTGATTTGCTGGTTGGCCTGGAATCCAGCGACGATGCTGCGGTTTACCGCCTGAATGACACTCAGGCAATTATCGCTACGACCGATTTCTTCATGCCTATCGTGGACGACGCCTACGACTTTGGCCGTATTGCCGCTGCCAATGCACTGTCAGATATTTACGCCATGGGTGGGCAGCCGATCATGGCGCTGGCGGTGGTCGGCATGCCGATCGACAAACTTCCGGTGGAGACAATCCAAAAAATCATGGCAGGCGGTGCGGCGGTCTGCCAGTCGGCAGGGATACCGATCGCCGGGGGACATTCCATCGACTCGCCAGAACCGATCTACGGGTTAGTGGCGCTAGGCATCGTGCATCCAGACAAGGTCAAGCGAAATAACAAGGCTCAGGCGGGCGATGTGTTGGTGCTGGGGAAGCCGTTGGGCATCGGCGTACTGAGTGCTGCGCTGAAAAAAGGTGAGCTGGATGCTGAAGGCTACCGGCAGATGATTGCCGTCACCACCCAACTAAACCGCACCGGCATAACGCTGTCAGATATGGCAGGCGTGCATGCCATGACTGATGTCACTGGCTTCGCATTACTCGGCCACCTACTCGAAATCTGTCGCGGTTCGAAACTGCAGGCACAAGTTGAATTTCATCGCATTCCTTTCATAGATATCGCTTTGCAATTGGCACAAGCCGGCTATGCCACAGGAGCGGCAGCGCGTAATTGGTCCAGCTATGCCGAGGCTGTGATTCTGGGAGGAGATATCGCTGAATGGCAGCGCAAACTGCTATGCGACCCGCAAACCAGTGGTGGCTTATTAGTCAGTTGCGCGCCAGAAAGTGCGGATGCAGTAGTGGCTGCTTTCAATTCTGATGGTTTCAGCCAGGCCGCAGTAATCGGCTCGATGCAGACTGGAGATGCGCAAGTAACGGTGTGTTGATAGCTTCTGGTGCTGAAAATGGTAATTGTTGGACGCTGGTTAACACCCCACTGGGTTGCTTCTACCTTGCCGCCAATGGTATGTGCCAGCGCTATTTCTGCTACGTCGTGGAGGCAGTCGTTCGCCAAGGGCTGTTCCCGATCCAATCCTGCCGGTCCAAATTCTTAATAGCCGACATCCAACTTAACGTTAACAGATGGCAGTATGGAATAAATGTAATGGGTTACTCGACCGCGATTCTGCATGCAATGGACTATCATCGTGCTACTGACATTTCCATCCGACCACCGGCACTATGGTTGGTGCTCCTCCCATTATTACGGTTAGCTGCGTCGGCATCGCTGCACTTAGGGAATAAGGGGTATTTGCGGGGACTTTGCCGTAGGCAGGGATATTTTGAGTCAGGACTTGGTTTTGTCCTGCGACCATGATGCTTGTGTCGGAGGCAAACGAGATCGAATTAATTGGGCCAGCAATAGGTAGCAGCTCGTGGCCATCTATCCCGCCCTGACCCCTGCCATTCTGGTCGGCATTTCCTAGATTCTTGTTCACCAACATGAGCCAACGCTGCTTAGCGGCGTCGACCTCGACGAACGCGACGCGTCCTCCACTGCCATCCCAAATGGGTCCCGCTTCAAACGATGAGTTTCCTTGGCTGTTTACCAATACCGAAAGCGTAATCGTTTTGGCATTCGGGGAAAGAGAGACCCTCGCTCCATAGATCGATGCGGTGGGATTGGGAAACGTAATCGGATAAACATCCCCATCTGCAATAGTGCTCTGCTGTACTTGTCCGTCCGAAGTTGTAATGCTAAGCGCCGCAGAATTGTTGTCAATGCTCTGGACTGTTATCTTGAACGATGGGTTCGTTCCCGTATCTATGGTCGCTCCGGGCGCAAGAGTAACCGTCTGGAGCGTAGTCGCCTGTGCAAATGGCGACGCGAGGAAATAGACTGTCTTGCTGTTGATCACTAATGCGTCACCTTGGAGGCACGCCGTATCGTGTTCGTTGGGCGACATCGCGCAATTTCCTTCCAACTGGCCGGACGATAGCACCTGAACCGAAGGCGTAAATGGGCTCGTTGGTACGTTAAGGATAAAGGATTGCACATTAGTCGGACTCACGTGTTGGCTCGCTACAAGCATATTTGACGATGTCCACTTCAGCCCGATTATCGCATCCTGCGCATGCAGGTCAACATCCATGAGTGCTGCGCCAGTCGGATCAATAAGGGAAACATCGGCTGGGGGATTTTTGCCGCTATATGCGATCACCGATCCGTTTGGCGACATTGCAACCGCAAACTTATTTGTGCCATCCTTGGTTAGTTGGGTCACCATGCTTCCGTCAGGCTTCGCAAACCACAAGTCATTCTTAACGCGAATGAGGGCTTGGCATGTGCTTGACGACGCCTGGGCAACGGCATGGCAGGAAACGGTGCATGCAAGTAGCCACATCAGCGCGTTGCGAGGAGCAAGGATTGTTCGGAAAATTTGCATTGTCTTTCTCCTAATATCTCTGGAAAGTGGCGCCAAGATTGCGACGGCCTAGCTGTTGGCATTGCGTTAGCTGCGTGCCCATGTAATCGTCGATGTGATACCCATTAATCCATCCCCCGCCATCTTGAGCGACCCGACTTCCGAGAGTATCAATTGCTACCGTGCTTCCACGTGGGATAACTTCTGGATCAGTCGCGATAGTTGTACCAACTCTCGCACATGTACCGTTCGCGGTCCGTGCACAAGTGTCCGTGTTATAACATCCATGCCCACTATAATGAATAATTGTGCCGTCAAGCGCCTGTCCAGAACCTTGCATGCGTACTGCATTCAGGAATTGCGTGCGGTACGCATTTTGCTGAGGAAGCCCGCATACATTCGTACTAGTCGGTTGTGGGGGCGCCGAAGATTCAAGCGCTAACACGTAGCATGTGACAAGAAAGCTGTTTTCATAACGTGCAGGAAGCCAACTGATCGTCGTACTTCCTTGTAGTGTAGACGGAACTGTGACAGAGATAATCGATGGCCCTGGTTGCGTATATGTTTGACCGACCGCCCGAGCTTGACCGTTGGCATCCGTGGGTGCAGGTTGCGTAATACCGTCTGTTGGGTGTCCGCGGTTGGATTGCAACTGGATTTGCAAACCGCTTACGGGTTGCCCACCTTGACTTACTTTGAGTGAAACTACAGAGGTCGTATAGACGTACCCATTGGTGGTTCTCATATCAGCAGGGATAATTGGTGAGGTACTGATTATTTGCAGCGTCTCATCGGCTTGAGAAATACAAACTCTGCCTGTAGAAAGATAATGATACTTAGTTCCAAGTGGACAACTAATTGTCCGAACTCCTTCCACGTAGCCTGTTAC
>JANMWF010000174.1:0-13441 GCA_031393845.1 Nitrosomonadales bacterium
CAATCAGCGCGCTTCCCAATGGGTTGGCGGTTACAACGACCGGCGGCATAAAAACAGGTTCATTTGCTGCTTGTTCCGTATCCACAACCTGCGGCGACAACATGACGGGAGGAATGATTGCGGCCTTGGCGGCTACCACGACCGGCGGCGGAACGACAGGATGGGTCATGGCAAAGTTTGGGACTGGAATCGCCACAGTTTCGGGCTTGCCTTCTTTCCTTGGCTTCTTTAACTCTGCTTGCTCCGAGCTTAGTCGCCCAGCTTGGAGCTGCTTGCCTTTGGCGTTGAGTTGTGCAGCACCTAACAGCACTTTGACAGTTTTATCCACGCCTCGGCCCACTCTTACTCCCTGCTCGAATACGCGAACACTAAAAGCATCCACTTTCTTTTGAACTTTTAATTTCAGTTTGCCAGCGGGAACTGTTAAATCCAATGGGCATTTGCCCTTGAATTTGCCGTTGATAAATACTTCAGCGCCCATATCCTCATCATTGCAAGTAACACTCAGCACGGAGCCAGCCGCGTGTGCAATAGGGGATAACGCGAAAGCCAAGAATAGCAGGGGTATTAGGTAAACTGCATGGGTGAACAATGGCGCGCGCTGCGCCGCACAGATGACGTGCTTAAACATAGCAATTCTCCAAAAATGAATGACACAGCCTCGCGTTAAATGAGGCAGTCTTATGCGATTTCTTGGAGAAAATCAGGCGGGCCGCGCGCAACGGCGACAAGAGGTTGGTTGGAACGGAGTGTGATGGTGATAAACCGTACCGTTCCACTCGGGATGGCGGTAACTGCAAAGGAAGGGGGAGCGCTGCCAAGTACGCCGCCCAGTTGTGTATAAGCCGCACAATATCCGCAGGCCGATGAATGCGGAGTGTGCTTATCATGCTGCTGACTTTGCTCAGCAAGGGCATGATGCAAAGCATGTATAGCTCCGCCTTGCTGGGAAAAAAGCAGCAGCAAGGTAAGTAGCAGCGGGAAAAGGGCGCGTGGATAGTGCATGATGCGACCAACCTTAACAAAGATTGAATGATGGTGCAAGGTGCAGGTGATCTCTGTGGCGTAATGAAACGTTATCTCTGATAGTGCGAAGCAATCGCTATGTGATATAAATGAGCAGATTACTTATTTTTAATTTAATTTATGGAAAGCTAAATATTTATGTCGATGTGCCGAAAGTAATATATCACCAGACTCCAAGCGATGATAATAAATTCCAAATGGATGGTGCTACTTGAACAATATCTAGATATTTGCGACTATAATTGCCGAAAATAAACTAACTTCCAATAATCTTCATGTCCTCAACTAAAATTTATTTATTGCTTGTCAGCCTTGCATTAGGTGGTTGCGCTTCAACTCAGCGGGAAAGAAACCCGCAAGATCCGCTGGAACCGTTTAACCGGAGCATGTATAAATTTAACGATGCGGTTGACAAGGCTATATTAAAACCGGTAGCGAAAGGCTACAACACCGTAATACCAGAACGCGGGAAAATCATGGTGAGCAACTTTTTCTCGAATCTGGATGACATCATTATCACTATAAACGACTTGCTACAATTAAAATTTGCTCAAGCCGCATCTGACGGCACGCGCGTAATATTCAACTCAACGTTTGGCGTTTTAGGTTTGATTAACATTACCGATCGGCTTGAGAAACACAATGAAGACTTCGGTCAAACTTTGGGTTACTGGGGCATCAGCAGTGGGCCTTACGTCGTCCTCCCATTCTTTGGCCCCAGAACTTTTCGCGATAGCATCGGTTTATATATAGATAGCTATTCCAGTCCCATTCGCTTAGTTCCGAACATACCTACTCGCAACGAAATGTATGTAATACGGACGATCAGTCTCCGAGCCGGGCTACTGGATCAAGAAAATATATTGGATGAAGCCGCAATTGACCGTTATGCCTTTATCCGTGATGCCTATTTGCAACAACGTCAAAGCTTAGTGTATGACGGTAATCCGCCTCGTGAAAAATTCGATGACGAGGAAAGTAGCGATATACCAGATAAAATTTCGATCGAAGATAAACAAGAAAATCTACAGCCAGCAGTAGTTGGCGCACCTGTTCTCCCACACAGCATGGAACAACTAACAACGCAGCAGGCAGCGAGCAATCCTGCATCAAGTGCGCAGCCGACTGAGACGGTGGTTCCAGCTGACACCTCTTTTAACCCGTATAGAATGGAACAACCAGTATCGATGACATCAGAAAATTCCGACCTACATTAAACAGTAATTCTGGTGCTGATCAAAACTCAATTTTATTAAATCCAACATAAACGACCACATACTAATTGTATCTTCACTCCGCTTTCTATATTTGCAAGAGCAAATGTTATTAACCAGTTCCCACGGAAAATCACAGTTAACTTAACGCCCTACGTGTAATGCCTCTATGCGCTCATCAAGAGATGGGTGGGTGCTAAATAACTTGGCAAAACCACCTCCACCCGCAATACCAAATGCTGCCATCTGCTCAGGGAGAGTAGCCTGCTCATGATTGATTTTCAGTTTCTCCAATGCAGCGATCATCTTATTGCGTCCGGCCAGGTTTGCCCCACCTGCATCGGCGCGAAATTCACGCTGGCGTGAAAACCACAAAACGATCATGCTGGCCAGGATGCCCAGCACCATTTGTGCGATGATGCTAGTGACCCAGTAAGCTGGGCCATATTCACGTTCAGTCTTGAACACCAAACGATCCACTAGATGGCCAATTATTCTGGAGAAAAAGATTACAAAAGTGTTGACTACGCCCTGCATAAGCGCAAGCGTTATCATGTCGCCATTAGCAACGTGGCTGATCTCGTGCGCTAGCACCGCTTCCGCCTCATCCCGACTCATGTTAT
This sequence comes from Nitrosomonadales bacterium, assembly GCA_031393845.1. GTDB lineage: Bacteria > Pseudomonadota > Gammaproteobacteria > Burkholderiales > Gallionellaceae > Nitrotoga. The sequence continues at coordinate 2,864 of JANMWF010000174.1, forward strand.
GCAGCAATCCGGTACTCACCGCCACAAGTGCATTGTTGCGATTCCAGCCAGTAGCAAAAGCATTTACGTCTGGTGCTTCATAGATAGCTACTTCAGGCATGCCGATTCCCACAGCTTGCGCCTGTTTGCGCACGGTTTCCATCAGCCAGCGCTCAGTAGGATCAATCGGATTAGTAATGACCTGTGCACCAACCATCCGCTTAGCCGACCATTTGGACAGGAACAACGAAATCAGCGAGCCAGAAAAACCCATCACCGCCGACATAACCAAGAGAGCGTTGAAATTGATGCCGCCACTTTCATTCAATATTTTGTCAACACCAAGCAAGCGTAAGGTGATACTGATGACAAAAAGCACAGCCAAGTTGGTCAGGATAAATAAAAAAATTCGTTTCATATGTGTGTCTCTCTTAAACTAAAAATATGGAATGCAATTTAATATTTCTGCATATCGTAGTGCTTAATGTTGGGGTAGCGACTAATATTGCAAGAGGGCACACCAACGCAAATTTATACAGTGAATAGACTTAATCGCAGCCAATAAATTCCCATAGGAGGATAAGATGTCATTAGAAACTAGTAAAATTGAGCGCATAAAATGCAAGAATTGCTAAATCATCCCGCCGTGCAGGGCGGTCTTGCTCCCTTCGTCATTGCGCTGATAGTGGCAGAGTTATTACAGCGCTTACGCTTAAGCGGTTTGGCTGCCATTGCAGGGTTTGCAGTCACTGTTTACTTGGTTAGTGATTTTTCTTTGGAGCCACTCACATCTGCGCGCAAAATCGTGTTGCTGGGCCTGCTCTCTGCACTACTTGCTCTAACGCTACTACGGATCAATTGGCGCCCGCTACGCTTGATGCTCGCAGTAGCGGGCGGTATCGCGACGGTGTGGATGGCGTTGCGCATCTTACAACAGCAGGACATGACGCATATGTTACTTTGGAGTGGTGGTTGCGCTTTGTATGTCGGCTGGCTGATATTCTGGATGGATACACTGCATGGATCGCCAGTGCGAGCAGGAAGTGCCGGCATGGCACTGGGACTGGGCACGGGAGGATCTGCATTGTTTGGTGCTTCTGCCCTGCTCGGCCAGTTCGGTTTAGCTCTGGGTGCGGCGGCAAGCGCTTATCTGTTGCTTCAAGCTGTAACTAATAGTCGATTGTCATGCGGGCGTAGCTTTACCCTGCCATCGTCATTCATCGCCGGATTGACTGGCTGTCTCGCTGTGTTGACAGCACAGTTGCCATGGTATGCCTTACCTATATTGGCCGTAATTCCACTGGCGGCCAAAATTCCTGTCTCCGAAAAAATGAGACTATGGTTGCAATCGCTATTGCTGTCTATTGCCACCTTGTCCTGCGCGACAGGCGCTATATATCTAACTTGGCATGTAGCAGGTGCACCACCTTTTTAAACGTGGAAGTTAGGTTTTCATTTTTGACTGGTTGCTTGCTGGATGATTCGGTCTACTACAGCGTTACTGCGCTAGTGCAGTGTTTCAGATATTACTGTCATCAAGTGTAGCTTGTCATTCGTACTGAATTCAAACCTTGAGCTATAAATCAGAGGTTTTTTGGGGAGGATTGGTTTCCTCAGCGAATACGGGAAACAGCAAAGGCAGCAATAGCAAGGTGAACAGGGTAGCGGAAATAATCCCACCGACAATGACCACGGCGAAAGGGCGCTGTGTTTCAGAGCCAATGCCATGGGAGAGAGCGGCGGGCAATAGACCGATACCAGCCATCAGCGCGGTCATCAGGATAGGACGTAGGCGCGCCACCGCACCTTCCAGCACGCTCTCATGTATCTCTTTGCCATTACGTAAGCCTTCCATGAATTGTTCAACCATGATCACACCGTTTTGAACTGAAATACCTGCCACGGCAATAAATCCGACGGCGGCCGAAACGGACAGGTGCAGCCCGGCGAATCCAAGGCCGGCAATGCCGCCGATCAACGTGAAGGGCACCATAAAAATTACCAAAAGTGCTTTGCGCATGGAGCGAAATGCCCAAAACAACAGTATAAAAATCATAAGCACAGATAACGGTACGATGATTTTGAGACGTTTGATGGCACGTTGCTGATTTTCAAATTGCCCGCCCCAAGTCATGCTGTAACCAGGCGGAAGCTTCACCTGTGCATTCACTTTTTCCATCGCTTCGGCAACAAAGCTGCCTTGGTCGCGTCCGAGCAAATTGGCTTTTACTGCGACTAATCGTCCACCTGCTTCACGCCCGATACGAGCGGCTCCTTGCCGCACTGCCACTTCGGCAATTGAACCCAAAGGCAAAGTTCCTCCAGCAGGTAATGATATCGGTAAATCGGCAAGGTCATCTACCGCGTCCCGGTATGGCTTATCCAGACGCAGGGTCACATCGAAACGCCGACTGTCTTCGTAAAAAACATTGACTGTGCTGCCTGCCATAGCAATTTTTATGGTGTTATTCACATCATTGACATTAATGCCATAACGCGCCATCCGATTTCGGTCGAGCGTAATATTTAATTCGGTTTGCCCGCCAACTTTAATTGCAGCTACGTCAGCCGCTCCACGAATTCCATTGAGGATATGGGCGACTTGTTCAGATTTGTCTTCAAGAATTTCCAGATCGGAGCCAAAAATCTTTACCGAGATTTCGCCCTTTACGCCAGACAGCGCTTCCTCTACGTTGTCTTGAATGACTTGCGAAAAATTCATAGGTACGCCGGGAATGGTGCGAATTTTTTTGGTCATGTCCGCAATTAAAGCTTCTTTGTCGGCGAAATGCCATGTGTCATGCGGGTTGAGATCTGCCATAATTTCCAGGTTGTTCGGCCCCTTCGGATCGGTGCCATCGTCGGGACGACCAACTTGAGTGGCGACATTGTTTACCTCGGGATAGGAATTCAGGATGGCGCGCACCTGCCGTTCGACATCCTTGGTTTTATCTAATGCAGTTGCGGGTGGCAGGCTGATAGTGAGCCAAATATTACCTTCGTCCAGCTTGGGTAGAAACTCGCTACCCAGTAAAGGTACTGCCATGAGTGTGATAGCCAGCACGCAGAAAGAAGCTGCTACGATGCTTTTGCGACGATTACCTGCCCACAGCAGCAAGCTACGATAGTGCTCTTGCAGTTTGTACATCCAGCCACTGTGTTTTTCAGCAAGATCTTTGTTTCTTACCGCATAGCTCAATAATGTAGGCAATAATGTCAGTGTCAACAAAATTGCACCTATAAGAGCGAAAGTCAGGGTAAGCGCTACGGGGGTAAATATCTTACCTTCTACGCGCTGGAAAGTGAAAATCGGCAAAAAAGCCAATATAATTATTGCCTTGGAAAATAAAATGGGATGCCCCATCTCAATGCTGGTTTGCTTTATGAGATGGATACGCCAGCCATAAGTTTGATGCTGCGGCAATGCATCCGCCTTAGCTAAAGCGAGCTTGACCATCAGCGCTTCGATCAGAACTACTGCACTATCAATTATGATTCCAAAGTCCACCGCACCTAGCGAAATCAAATTGGCTGACACGCCTCCGTGATCAAGCAGGATAAATGCAAACAACATTGCCAGCGGAATAATCACCGCTACAGCAAACGCCGCATACCAATTGCGCAGAAATAATATCAGGATGGCTATAACCAATATCGCGCCAACAATCAGATTTTCGCTCACAGTGCGAACTGCGTGGCGAACCAAGTCAGTTCTGTCATAGTAAGGAACAATTTTGACCCCTGGTGGCAATTTTGGCGTAAGTTGTGCAATGCGAATTTTTAGCGCTTCCACGATCCTGGTGGCATTTTGCCCTTTGGTCATCTGCACAATACCTTGCACTACATTGTCGTAATTGTTGAAGGCCACAATGCCGGAGCGTGGCCGATCACCGATGGCTACTTCGCCGACATCACTAACCAGCACAGTCTTGCCATCTTTGGCCATAATCACTACACGCGCAATGTCACCTGTAGTTTTAAATAACCCGATGCTGCGCACCACCAATGCCTCATCACCTCGCTTCAATACACCGCCACCACCATTGTTACTATTGTTAGTAAGAGCTTGTGCTACCTGATCAAGGGTTACATTGAATTTGCGCAAAAGAAAGGGATTGATATGAATTTGATATTCTTTCACCGTACCACCGAAACTGACTACATCTGCCACACCTGAAACTTGACGTAGCGCGGGCCGCAGAACCCAGTCCTGTAGTGCGCGCACTTCGTTGGGCGGCATATCTTTAGGCACTTCCAACACATAGCGATACACTTCGCCTACTGCATTCGTGAGTGGTGCCAGGCCAGGTTGTACGTCAGGAGGCAGGCTGATATTCTGTAATTTTTCCAGCACTTGTTGTCGTGCGAAATAATCGTCGGTGCGGTCAGAGAAAGTGAGTGTGATCACTGACAAACCAGTAATGGATACAGAACGCAATTGTGTCATGCGTGGAACCCCGCTCATTTCGCGCTCAATCGGTAACGTTATGCTGCGCTCTACCTCCTCTGGAGCCTGCCCCAAAGCTTGGGTAACAATCTGTACCTGGACATCCTGCACATCAGGGAACGCCTCAATGGGCAGATTTTCAATGGCCTGCCAACCGGCAATGATCAATACAAATGTACCCGCGAGCACAAACACGCGCTGTTGCAGTGCGAAGGTAATTAACTTATCTAACATTTGATTAGAACCGACATTTAGTTATGAGCAGCAGCATCACTCGATGTTCCGAGTTCAGAATTAAGTAACAATGCTCCGCTTGTGACCACGCGCTCGCCTGCCTGCAAGCCTTCTTTGACATAGGCATATTCACTTCCCTGCAGGCCTAGCGTAACCCTTCGCCGTTGCAATACACCGGGCGACTGCTCCACAAATATGTAACTGAATAAGCCTTGGGTGACTATGGATGCATTTGGTACGCGGGGTAACTTAGATTTTCCATTTGCAATTGGAGTGACGCGTGCAAACATTTCCGGTTTTAGTTTGAGATGTGGGTTATCGAGTTCACAGCGCACCTGTATACGCCGGGTAAGCGGATCCAATGCGCCACCGATGACAGTCACTTTACCTTGAAAAACTTCGCCAGGATAAGCATCTACTTCAACAGAAACCAGGTCGCCAAGGTTTATCTTGTCGAGCTGCCTTTCGGGTAGATCAATCTGTACCCAAAGATGAAGTGGATCGGTGATGACAAACAATGGATTGACGGCATCCGACCTGACCTCACTACCGGCATTGACCTGACGTTCGCTGATGGTTCCATCTATTGGCGCACGTAAAATGAATTGGCCCGCTAAAGTGGGCACATCAGCATTCAAGTTTTTCATCCGTGCCTTGGCTCGCTGGGATTCTGCTTGTGCTTGTTGCCAATCAGCCGCAGCTGCCTCTACCTCCTTTCGAGCAATCCCCTTAATTTGATATAATTGTTTACTGCGTTCATAAGCTATTTGTTTACGTAATAGGTCTGCATTAGCCTTTGCGTTATCGGCTGTTGCCATAGCGAAATCAGGTGAGTCCAGTACTAGCAAGTGGTCACCTTTTTTTATTTTCATCCCTACTTCGACCGGTATTTTTACAACACGACCAGCAAGCGGAGAAAAAACGCGAGCAGTGTAATTATCATTGTAGGCAATACGCCCGTTTAGCGGCTCCACCAAAGGCTCGGGAAACATTTCGATTGTTTTTATTTTCAAAAAAGACAGCTGTGGCGCGTTTGCAGCAAACCGTAGCTGGTCAGAAGTCGTATGGATGGAAGGTTTTTCTGGACTAGGAGCCAGGTTGGGAGCGCGAAATTTATACCACCCCCAATAGCCTGCAACAACCGCCAAGGAAATGACAGAAAGAAGTAAAAAGATTTTTTTATCTCGTTTGATCATGGAACATATTTCTCATTTGGTGAGGCAAGCGACGGGGTTAAATTAGTACCTACTTGCGGCGTCGTACGATTCCACCATCCGCCCCCAAGTGCTTGGTATAACGCTGCCGCATCGCCAAAGCGATTGGTTTGAGCCTGAATCAGATTAATTAATGATTGCTGGTGATTTTGTTCGGCAATCACCACTATTTGATAACTGACATAGCCCAATTTGTATTGCTTGCGGGTTATCTCAGCAGTTATTTTCAATGCTTGTTCAGACCGTGCTGCAGCTTTCAAGGAATCGGCGTCTGACTGAATAGCATGAAGCGTGTCAGCCACATTCTGGAAAGCAGTAATCACCACATTTCGATAATCTGCACTGGCCTGAACAAGATGTTCTCTTGCGGCGCGCTCCTTAGCTTTTAATGTCCCGCCATCAAACAACGTTTTAGAAATGCTTCCAAGCAGCGAAAAAAAAGGGCCACCTGACTGGAACATCCAATATGGAGTTGATGCCATTCCTCCAATTGCACCGGTCATTGAAAACTGCGGAAGTCGGCTGGCTATGGCCACGCCGACTTCCGCACTAGCTGAGTGTAATTGTTCTTGCGCGGCTCGTATATCGGGACGCTGTTCAACGAGCTGTGATGGAAGACTTATCGGAAGCTCCTGCGGTAAATGAAGGGACGCAAGCTCAAATTTTTCTGGCACATCTTCATTGGGCAAATTACCCGCCAGGGCGCGAATCAAATCGCGAGTTTGTTCGAGCTGCTTTTTCATGGGGATGAGCGCTTGCTCTGCCTGTGCCTTAACAGATTCTTGAGACGCCACATCAATTTCAGCAATAAATCCAAGCTTCAACTGTTTGCGCATAACCTCAAGATTTTCATTGTGAAGGTTGATGATTTTTTGCATCACAACTATTTGACTGCGTAGCGACGCTTCCTGCAAGGCAGCCGCGACAACATTTGAAGCGAGTGTGATATAGGTAGCTTCCAATTGAAAACGCTGCGCATTTAATTGGGCTTGAAGAGATTCGACCAGCCGACGGTTGCCGCCAAACACGTCCGGCACATAACCAACCGTTAATTGCGCGATATGATAGTTATAATAAACTGGTCCAACAAATATTGGTCCCGCCGGATTTGAAACGGTTTGAATGCTCCGACCATTCCCCTGTAAGCCCAATGAGTTCCCACCACTGTTACCTCCAAGTTTGTTACGAGATGGTGAGTAACTGGCGCCTATGGTGGGATAGAAAAATCCCTCTTGCGCAATAACGTTCTGCTGCAACCCACGCAACGCTGCTTGTGCAGACTGTATCGTCGGGTTGGTCTTAAAAGCTCGTTCAATTAATGAATTAATTTGCGGTGAATGAAACATCGTCCACCAGTCATAAGGAATGGCTGCTGTTAGATTATATTTTTGTAACTCTCCAGTTTGACCTGGTACGACAGCAGTTCCTTGATGCAATGGTTGAGGAGCATAACTGGTAGCAAGAGGAGCTTCAGGTTTTTTAAAATCAGGACCCACAGCACAGCCATTCAGCAATACCGGAAACGCTAGCGCAACCCAGTAAAATGAGCTCTTCGTCAAGAGTTTTCTAGTTGCTAGCTTAATTATTCTGTGCTGCTTAATTGCCAAGGTTGGCCTGAATTAAATGTGATGTTTAACGATAATTTGAATGTTCAAGGCATTTCTGAAGAAAATCATATCAAATTGGCTCTCTATGAAATAGAGTAGGTAATCAACGAATGAGGAAACTTTTTAGTTGACAATTTATTTTTGTTCATCGTGTACTCATCAAAATATTGCCTGCTACGAATCACTTAGCCCCATAAAATTTATGTACATATAAGCTCCCAACTGTATCATTATAGCCCAATGCACATTTTTCCTCTAACAAGTTCATAGCAAATTAAACAGTTTCAGATTGCACGCTACACCCGCATCCTTCATTAGAGCGCGCTAAAACTATTATTCATATGTACTTCCTTATATTACAGGTTGTACGCATTTACTTTTCCTCTCATTAAGCGAGTGAAATACACCGTAAAACCCGCTTTATTCGTCGTGTTGTGTTCTTCCAGATTGCTGATAATCGCTATGACCAATGGAAAAATAAGTCATGGCAGAAGACAGCGATCTCGAAAAAACGGAACAACCCTCACAGCGACGCCTGGATCAGGCCCGCGAAGAAGGTCAGGCAGCGCGTTCGCGCGAACTGTCTACATTCTCCGTGCTGTTTGCAGGTGGTGCCGGGCTATGGCTGATGGGTTCCGCGCTGTCTGCGCAACTAATCAAGCTATTGCGTGACGGCCTCACTCTTGATGCCACACTGGCTTTCAATGCTGATTTGTTATTGCCACGCTTGCACACGTTGTCAATGGAAGCTTTGGTGGCATTTCTGCCTTTACTATTGTTACTGCTTGTTACTGCCGCGCTGTCCCCTCTCTTGCTTAATGGCTGGATATTCAGCTTGAAGCCACTACAACCCGACCTTTCAAAACTCAATCCGATCGCAGGTATAGGCCGCATGTTCTCGATTAATAGCCTAGTCGAACTTGGCAAGGCTATCGCCAAATCGCTGGTAGTAGGTGGAATAGGTGCGTGGGCTATCTGGCACAACAAGGACTCGGTGATGATGTTGGTAGCGGAACCGTTAATTGCTGCTTTACCTCATTTAGGCTATCTGTTGTGGATGAGCTTCGTCACTATTATGGTTGGCATGTTTCTGATTGCGTCAGTGGATGTTCCCTTCCAGTTGTGGGAACACAACAAAAAATTGAAGATGACCAAGGAAGAGGTTCGTCAGGAGGCCAGAGAATCCGAAGGTGATCCACAGGTCAAGGGACGCATTCGCAGCATGCAGCGCGAAATGGCACGCCGCCGCATGATGGCGAACATTCCGACTGCCGACGTGGTGGTGACCAACCCTACACACTATGCCGTAGCATTGAGTTACAGCGAAAAAGGGTTGGGCGCGCCTGTCGTGGTAGCCAAAGGCTCCCATCTGCTTGCTGCACGCATCCGTGAAATTGCCATAAAGAATAATGTGCCTATCCTTGAAGCGCCACCACTAGCACGCGCCTTGCATAAGCATACCGAGTTGGGGCAGGCCATCCCCGAAGCGTTATACAACGCCGTAGCGGAAGTTTTGGCCTATGTTTATCAATTACGCCTTTATCGCCAAGGTAGTGGTGTCATGCCGGATGCTCCACATGACTTGCCGGTGCCGCCACAACTTGATCCCGCATCTGATGGGGAAGGATCTATATGATTAATTTATTGACCATACAAAATTTAATCAAGCGTATTGGTTTGCGCAGCATGGCAGGGCCAGTGCTGATAGTAATGATTCTGGCGATGATGGTATTGCCGCTGCCGCCATTTCTGCTTGATATTTTGTTTACCTTCAATATTGCACTGGCTGTTATGGTGTTGCTGGTGAGCATGCATACCGTCAAGATTCTGGATTTCGCTGTATTCCCAACGGTCCTGCTGATTGCCACGCTGCTGCGTCTTTCGCTCAACGTGGCTTCCACTCGTGTGGTGCTGCTGGAAGGACATACTGGCCCTGGAGCTGCAGGCAAGGTGATTGAAGCATTCGGCCACTTTCTGGTGGGCGGCAATTACGCCGTCGGCATAGTAGTGTTCATCATTCTGGTGGTAATTAACTTTGTAGTAATTACCAAGGGTGCAGGACGTATCGCTGAGGTTGGAGCACGCTTCACATTGGATGCGATGCCTGGTAAGCAGATGGCGATCGATGCCGACCTTAATGCCGGGCTGATTGGCGAAGAAGAGGCGCGACGACGGCGTGCTGTTATTTCGCAGGAAGCAGATTTCTATGGCTCAATGGATGGAGCCAGCAAGTTCGTTCGTGGCGATGCGGTAGCGGGCATTATCATCATTTTTATCAATGTCATCGGCGGATTGATCATCGGCGTATTTCAACACAACCTGGACATAGCTACTGCCGCCAACAATTATACCCTGCTAGCAATCGGCGATGGTTTGGTGGCGCAAATTCCAGCACTTGTTATCTCCACAGCCGCCGGCATGATGGTAAGCCGTGTATCCACTGAAGAAAATATCAGCCAGCAAATCGTGGGGCAATTATTTAGCCAACCCCAAGTGCTAATCTTAACTGCGGGCATCATCGGTATGCTGGGTCTTATTCCTAACATGCCGCACTTCTCTTTCTTGTTGCTAGCCGGCGCTCTAGGCGGATTGGCTTATTTCATCATGCAGCGCACCAAGACAATCGAGCAAAAGCCTGAGGCTGCAACTATTGTGGCACCGCCATCGGAAACTAATGAAGCTAGCTGGGAAGATGTGTCGCAAGTGGACATACTGGGACTGGAAGTCGGGTATCGTCTTATCGCGCTGGTTGACAAAGCACAGGACGGTGACCTATTGCGACGCATTAAGGGGATACGCAAAAAATTTACACATGACATCGGATTCTTGCCGCCTGCAGTGCATATCCGCGACAATCTTGACCTGCGCCCGAATACTTACCGCATTACTTTGAAGGGGGTTGAAATTGGCACGGGCGATGCCTTTCCCAATATGCATCTGGCGATTAATCCCGGCAGCGTCAGCGGTGTGTTACCCGGTGCTCAGACGCATGACCCGGCATTTGGCCTACCTGCTACCTGGGTAGATACGGCGATGCGCGAACAGGCACAGTCTATGGGCTATACGGTTGTTGATGCCAGCACGGTTATCGCCACCC